>DASWMA010000714.1:0-3388 GCA_036399995.1 Longimicrobium sp.
GCCTCGGAGGTGCCCGGCCGCTTCCTGGGCAACCGCAACAACTGCGGACTGGTGGTGATCTGGACCAAGCGCGGCGAAGCCAACCGCTGACGCCGGATCCTGCCGACGCGACCACGGCCGGCACCCGATAGGGGTGCCGGCCGTTTTTCGTCCTGCGAGCCTCTTTGTCCTACCAGGCAGTGGGCCGGGGATTTAGCGAAGGTGCGACTGAAGTCGCGGTCACAACGGCACGCAGTCCGCCTTCGCGGCGCCTTCGCGGACTTCAACTGCGGGGGTCCGAGCGGGACGAGACGCCTCGCGCGTCAGCGATCACCCGGCACGGGGGCGGTGACCAGCCGCACGGGGATGCCGCCGTTGCTGGTGCGGAAGCGCTCGTCGAAGGGGAGCCCCACCTGCCCCTCCAGCTTCCGGTCGGCGGAGAGCAGCGCCAGCGTCCACCCCGGCGCGCGGGCGCGGGCCGTCTTCCCCACCGCGGCGTACAGGCTGCGCAGCGCGTCGCTCTCGCCCACGCGCACGCCGTACGGCGGGTTGGCGATCATCAGCCCCGCGCCCTCCGGCGGCTCCACCGCCGAGACCGGCCGCACGTCGAAGCCCACGTCGTCGGCCACGCCCGCGCGCCCGGCGTTCGAGCGCGCCGCCTCGATGGCGCCCGCGTCGCGGTCCGAGCCCAGGATGGGGACGGGGGACGAGGGGAGGATCGCGCCGCGTGCCTCCGCCACGGCGCTCTCCCACGCCGCGTTGTCGTGCCCGGGCCAGGCGGTGAACGCGAACGCCCGCGGCTGGCGGCCGGGAGAGGCCAGCCCCGGCGCGATCCGGCGCGCCATCAGCGCCGCCTCGATCGGGATCGTCCCCGAGCCGCACATCGGGTCCAGCAGCGGCGAGTCGCCCCGCCATCCGGAGCCCAGCAGCATGGCGGCGCCCAGCGTCTCGCGCAGCGGGGCCCGGGCCAGCGCCTGCCGGTAGCCGCGGAAGTGCAGCAGCGCGCCCGACGAGTCGGCGCTGACGGTGAACTCGTCGCGGACCACGCGGACCACGAAGAGCTGTTCATCCCCCGTCTCCACGTCTTCGTCCTCGGCACCCTTCGCCGCCTCGGCCTTGCCGATCCCGCCCACGCGGTCGTCGATGAAGTTCAGCAGGCGCTCGGCGATGGCGCCCTCGTGGTACAGCTTCGACTTCTTGCTGGTGACCCGCAGCCGCACCCGCCGCCCGCACGCCACCCACCGCTCCCACGGTACCTTCTTCCCGTGCCGCTCCAGCTCGATGAAGGTGCGCGCCCGGAAGGTCGCCGCGCGGACGACCACGCGGCTGGCGGTGCGCAGCCACAGGTTGGCGCGGTGGACGTCGTCCAGGCCGGCTTCCCACGCCACCCCGCCCGGCTCGGTGGCGGCGTCGATCCCCAGCGCCCGCAGCTCCGCCGCGCAGAGCGCCTCCAGCCCCGGCGCGGTGATGGCGAAGATCTGCAGGCGTTCGGGCATCGTTTCTCTCGACGGGGGTGACGGACGGCTTCGGGCGGGGTAGGATACCCACGTGGCCGCCCGCGGACAACGAGCGGCGCCCGGAATGATCCACGTCCGCACCGCCACCTTGGACGTGGAAGTGTGTATCACCGCACGGACTTGGCCGCCGCGCACCCAACGTTCCGGGGCGCTCGGCGGTAATCATCCTCAGCGGGCTGCATGGCAGGGGTCAGGCCACGCGCCGCACGATGCACCGAAACGAATCGATCCGTTGATCCATATGCGAATCCACGCCCTGCTGGCCGCCGCCGCTGCGCTGCTGCTGGCGGCCGCACCCGCGGCCGCGCAGCCGGGGCCGGGCGGCCACCCCGGGCTGCAGGTGCTGCGCGAGACCGAGCAGCGGCCGCTGGAGCTGCTGATGGACGTGCGCGACGAGCTGCAGCTGACCGACACGCAGGTGGCGCGGCTGCGGCAGATCGCCATGCGGCTGGAGCAGACCAACCGGCCGCTGCGCCGCCAGCTGGTGGCCGAGCACGGCCGCTGGCGCGAGCAGCGCCGCATGGAGCTGGAGCGGATGTCGCCGGCCGAGCGCCGCGCCGAGCTGCGGCGGGCCCGCAGGCACCCGCAGCCGCCCGTTCCCGAGCCGCTGCGGCCGCTGGTGCGCCAGATCCGCGGCAACGTGCAGGCGGCGGTGCTGGAGGCGGGCACCGTGCTGACGCCGCAGCAGAAGGTGCGTGCCCGCGAGCTGCTGCGCGAGCGGCGGGCCGAGCGGATGGACCGGCGCCGGCGCGGGCACGGCGGACGCGGTCCGCACGGCGGCCCGCCGTGAGCGGCACCCTCGGCGGCGCCACGGTGCTGCCGCTGCCCCGCGCCGGCGCGGCGGTCTCCGCGCCCGACGACGACGCGGCGCTGGCCGAAGGCGTCCGCGCGGGCGACGCGGCGGCGTTCGACGCGCTGGTCAACCGCTACATGCGCCGCGCCTTCGCCGTGGCGTACCGGCTGCTGGGGCAGAAGGAAGACGCGGAAGACCTGGTGCAGGAGGCGTTCATGGCCGTCCTGCAGCGCATCGGCACCTTCGAGGCCGGGCGCCCGTTCGCGCCCTGGTTCTTCCGCATCCTGGTGAACCGCGGGCTCAACGCGCGAAAGTCGCGCTCGCTGCGCGCCGTGGAGGCGATCCCCGAGAGCACCGCCGCGCACGGCCCCAGCCCCGAGCGCGAGGCCGAGCGCGGCGAGCTGCGCGGCAGGCTGCGCACGGCGATGGATGCGCTTCCCGAGCGGCAGCGGGTGATCGTGGAGCTATACGAGCTGGAGGGGTTCGCCGGCCCCGAGATCGCCGAGATCCTGGAGATCAGCGACGCAACGGTGCGCTGGCACCTGCACGAGGCGCGCAAGACGCTGAAGAAGGCGCTTGCGCCGTATGAAAGGAGTGCATGATGGAGCATTTTC
Source organism: Longimicrobium sp. (assembly GCA_036399995.1). GTDB lineage: Bacteria > Gemmatimonadota > Gemmatimonadetes > Longimicrobiales > Longimicrobiaceae > Longimicrobium. The sequence continues at coordinate 2,904 of DASWMA010000714.1, forward strand.
CCGAGCGCGACCCGCAGCTCGCCGCGGCCCTGCGCGACGCGTACGGCGACCCGCCCGAGATCGACTTCGCCGCGCTGCGCGGCCGGGTGACGGCGCAGGCCGAGCTGCCGCTGGCGCGGATGCGCCGCGCGCAGCCGCGCGGCTGGCGCCCGCTGCGCGCGCTGGTGCCCCTGGCCGCCGCCGCGGGGATCGCCGGCGCCGCCTTCGCGCTCACCCGCCCCGCCGACCGGCCGCTCACCCAGGCCGACCGCCAGCAGGTGGAGCAGATCCTGAACGCCACCACCCCCGAGCTCTCGGACCTGGTGGCCGGCCAGGGCGGCGGCGAGGAGCTGCTCAACAGCGCGCTCGGGTCCTGAGTGCAAAGGTGCGAAAGTGCGAAGGTGCGAGGTGCGAGGTGCGGACGAGCAACGAGCCCCCGCGGGATCCATCCCGCGGGGGCTCGTCCTTTTGAAGTCCGCCAAGGCGGACTGCGTGCCGTTGTAGCC
>DASWMA010000715.1:0-9318 GCA_036399995.1 Longimicrobium sp.
CCGCGTCCAGCGGGGGAGGGGGTCGGGGGGAGGGGGCCGGCCGCGGCATGCGCGGGCCTTCGTCCTCTCGCCGCCGATCCCCCGCGCGCTCAGCCGATCGCGGCCCGCAGCTCGTCGGGCGTCACCACGGCCACGCCGTGCTTGCCCACGCCGATCCCCGCGGCCAGGTTCGCCAGCACCGCGCCCTCGCGCATCGTGGCGCCGGCGGCCAGCGCCACGGCCACGAAGGCGGTGACGGTGTCGCCTGCGCCGCTCACGTCGTAGACCTCGCGCGCCACGGTGGGGATGCGGAAGGTGGGCGCGCCCTCGGACCGCAGCGCCATCCCGTCCTCTCCCAGCGTAAGCAGCAGGTGCCGCGCGCCGACCGTGGTGCGCGCGTCTTCGAGCCACGCGTCGTCGTGCGGCTGCACGGCGGTGCCGAGGGCGGCGCCCAGCTCCAGCGCGTTGGGCTTGAAGACGGTGGCGCCCCCGTACTCCATGAAGTGCCGGAACTTGGGGTCCACCACGCTGGGGATCCCCGCCGCCTCGGCCGCGCCCAGCGCCGCGCGGATCACCCGCGGCACCAGCACGCCCTTGTTGTAGTCTTCCAGCACCAGCGCGTCGGCGCCGTCGATCGCATCGCGCACCGCGTCGCAGAACTTGCCCGCCACCGCGTCGGGCAGGTCGTCCGCGCGCTCGCGGTCGAAGCGCACCACCTGCTGGTGGCGGGCCATCACGCGGGTCTTGGTGGTGGTGGGCCGGTCGGGCGCCTCCACCAGGCGCGCGTCCACCGTGCCGCCGCTCAGCGCCCCGAGCGCGGCGCGGATGCGGGCGCCCGCCTCGTCGGCACCCACGCACCCCACCAGGCGGCACTCGGCGCCCACGGCCACCACGTTCGCGGCCACGTTGGCGGCGCCGCCCAGGGCGTAGCGCTCCTCGGTCACGTGCACCACCGGCACCGGCGCCTCGGGCGAGATGCGCGACACGCCGCCGATCAGGTACTCGTCGAGCATCACGTCGCCCACGACCGCCACACGCAGCCCGCGGCTCCGCTCCAGGATCTCGTCCAGCCGCGTGCGTGAAAGCCCGTCCATCTCCCCGTTTCCGCCGAGTGCAAGCCCCGGCCGGGCCGGGAAAGAGGGCGCGGAATCTACCCGGCGCATGCAGGTGTGTAAAGAACGCGCGGCGCGCCCGGGTTTCGCCGATCCGTCTCGCGCCGCTACCTTGGTCCACCCTCTCCGCCCGCCCCTCTGCTCGACGTCTCCATGCGGAAGCTCCACCTGGTGATCGCGCTGGCGGTTCTCGCCGGCGCCGGCGCCCTGGCCGTGTCTGGCGGTATGCCGAAGCTCGGCGGCGGCGGGGATGCCGCATCCGCCATGGAGCCGCTGTTCGGCGCCGCGCCGGCCCCCGCCTTCACGTCGATGCGCCGCGTGGTGAGAATGGCCAGTGACGAGCTCGGCGACGAGCAGACGGGCGAGCACTTCTACACGGTGCAGGAGGCGAACGGCTGGCGGTCGGTGGTGCGTGACAGCGCCGTCTATGCGATGCCGGGTGTGGACACGATGCCGCCCACGGTGGTGCTCGAGGTGGCGAGCGGGCCGGTGGACCTGTTCGACCTGTGGATGACCCACACGATGAGCGACCCTGCCCCGGCCGCCGCCGACGGCAACGTGAAGGAGGTGAGCGGGGTGGAGGGGCGCCTCTTTCCGCTCGCCGTCGGCAACCGTCTGCGCTTCGAGACGCTGGAGGGCGGCGTGGTGACGGCCGGCAAGCTCGACCGCGCCACGGCCGACACGTACGTGTACGAGTTCAACGTGACCGGCCAGGAGGAGGGCTACGTCACGCCGATACCCGCGGTTCCCGGCCCGGTGTACGTGATCGACGTGCGGGTGGAGGACACCAGGCACGGCCAGAGCCGGCACCTGGTGGTGCACTACGCCCCGGCGCTCGGCGCCGCCGTCCGCATCCGCGCCCTGGGCGACGCGCCGCCCACGGACGAGCGCCTGGTCTCGTGGGTGCCCGCGCGCTGAGCGCCTGACGATCTTCGGCGCGCGGCACTCTCTCGCCCGCGCCTTCTCTGACAGCCGGAACGTGGTCGCAGCATCCAGACACGCCTCGTCCGCGCCCCGTGCGCCGGGCGAGGCGTGTGGCTTGCGCACGGCTCCGCCCCGATCGAGATCCAGCGCAACCGGGGCACGGAGGCTCCGGCTTCGCCGACCAATTGTCCGGTTGGGTGACACGGATCGTTGGATGACACGTACTTCAGGAGACGGGATGGGGGAGATGGGAGACGGGGGAGGATTGCCGCGGCGGCCGCTGGGACGCACGGGGATGGAGGTCACGCGCGTCGGCTTCGGTGCGTGGGCCATCGGCGGCGCGGGATGGGCGTTCGGGTGGGGGAGCCAGGACGACGACGACTCGGTCCGCGCCATCCGCCACGCGGTGGAGCGCGGGGTGAACTGGATCGACACCGCGGCCGTGTACGGGCTGGGCCACTCCGAAGAGGTGGTGGCGCGCGCGGTGCGCGACATCCCCGCGGGCGAGCGGCCGTGGGTGTTCACCAAGTGCGGGCTGGCGTGGGACGAGAACGACCGCGAGGCGCCGCCCCGGCGCGTGGGCGATCCCGCCAGCATCCGCCGCGAGTGCGAGGCGTCGCTCCGGCGGCTGGGGGTAGACGCCATCGACCTGTACCAGATGCACTGGCCCGCAGAGGACGGCACCCCGCTGGAGGAGTACTGGGGCGCGCTGCTGCGGCTGAAGGAGGAGGGGAAGGCGCGCGCCGTCGGTCTCTCGAACCACACCGTGGAGCAGCTCGAGGCGGCGGAGCGCATCGGCCACGTGGACACGCTGCAGCCGCCGTTCAGCGCCGTCAACCGCGAATCCGCGCGCGAGCTGCGCTGGTGCGGCGAGCACGGCACGGGCACCATCGTCTACTCCCCCATGCAGTCGGGCCTGCTCACGGGCAAGTTCACCCGCGAGCGCGCGGCGAAGCTGAGCGACGACGACTGGCGCTCCCGCAGCGGCGACTTCACTGGCGAGGGGCTGGAGCGCAACCTGGGGCTGGCGGAGGCGCTGCGGCCGGTGGCTGAGCGCCACGGGACCACCGTGGCAGCCGTGGCGGTGGCGTGGACGCTGGCGTGGCCGGGGTGCACGGCGGCCATCGTGGGCGCCCGCACCCCCGAGCAGGTGGACGGCTGGCTCCCCGCCGCCTCGCTGGAGCTGACGGACGCCGATCTCGACGAGATCGCCGCCGCGATCCGCCGAACCGGCGCGGGGAGCGGCCCCGAGCGGCCGTAGTCACGGCTCCACGACAGGACACGGCCCCGGCGGATGCTCAGTCCGCCAGGGCCGTGTCGTCTTCCACCTCCGCGGTCTAGCAGGGGAGGCCGGTGCAGCCCCCGTAGGTGCAGAAGTACGTGTTGCAGCGCCACTCCTGCGTTGCCGCGAACGCCTGTGCGGTCCTGGCCTCGTCCTTCGCCGCCGTACACGTGTCGAACGTGTCCACGGCCAGGCTCTCCAGCCTCAGCTTCAACCGTTCCATCGCCCGCCTCCTGCTGTGGTGAAGGTGCGCGTCGGGGGGACACCGGGCCGCCCCGCGCGTGCACCGCTCGCATCGTGCCCCATGATGCGTCGGAATCCGTGCGTTGTCACGCCCGGGGTGCGGTGGATGGGCGGCGGTTTGCACCGGGCGGGGCGGACCGCTACCATCCGCGGCTTCCCCGCACCGCATTCCCACGACCCGCGCTGATGGCCGACGAACGACACGATCCCTACGTCTCGCTGCGCAACCGCGACTTTCGGTGGTACGTGGCCAGCCTGGTGGCGATGACGCTGGGGACCATGGTGCAGGCCACGGTGGTCGCCTGGCAGGTGTACGCGCTCACCAACGACCCGCTCTCGCTGGGCCTCGTCGGCCTGGCCGAGGCGCTGCCGTTCATCGGCGCGGCGCTGTACGCGGGGCACGTGGCCGACCTGTACGACCGCAAGCTCCTGTCGCTGGTGGCCATCGCGGTGCAGACGGGCGCCGCGGGGCTGCTGCTGGCGTTCGCCCTGCGCCCCGAGGTGCTGGCCGGCGGGCGCGTGTGGCCGATCTACGCGGTGGTGTTCCTGAGCGGGATCGCGCGCAGCTTCCTTCAGCCGGCGCGCACCGCGCTGGGCGCCGAGATCGTGCCGCGCGAGGTGCTGCCCAACGCCATCGCCTGGCGCTCGTCGCTCTGGCAGTTCGGCGCGGTGGTGGGGCCGGCGCTCGGCGGCGTCCTCTACGGGTTCTCCGGGCCCAGGCTGGCGTACACGGTGGAGGTGGCGCTCTGCGCGCTGGGGCTGCTGCTGTTCGCGCGGATCGCCCACACGCATACGCCGGTACGGCGCGCGGCCACTCGCATGCGCGAGAACCTGACGGTGGGGATCCGCTTCCTGCTCACCCAGCCGGCGCTGCTGGGGGCGCAGGTGCTGGACCTGTTCTCGGTGCTGTTCGGCGGCGCGCTGGCGCTCCTCCCCATCTTCGCCAGCGACATCCTGCACGTGGGGCCGCAGGGGCTGGGCGTGCTGCGTGCCGCGCCCGCGGTGGGCGCCGTGCTGATGTCGGTGGTGCTCGCCCACCGCAGGCTGCGGCGCGCCGGGCCCACGCTGTTCTATTGCGTGGCGGCGTTCGGGCTGTGCTGGATCTTCTTCGCCCTGTCACGCTCGTTCTGGCTGTCGCTGGCGCTGCTGGCCATCAGCGGGATGGTCGACAACGTGAGCGTGGTCATCCGCTCCACCCTGCTCACTCTGCGCACTCCGCCCGAGATGCTGGGGCGCGTATCCGCCGTCAACCAGATCTTCATCGGCTCGTCCAATGAGATTGGTTCCTTCGAAAGCGGGGTTGCGGCCAAGCTTCTCGGCGCCGTAAATTCCGTCCTCTTCGGGGGACTGGTGACGCTGGGCGTGGTAGGCGTAACGGCGTGGAAGACGCCCGCGCTGCGCAAGCTCGACGAGCTGAGCTAGAACCTTCCGCCGAACGCGAAGTCCCATTGTCAATCCGGGTTCCCGTGGGTTGCTCGAAACCCAAGCGTCAGGTATTGTTCATGCCAGCGATCCACCGACATCATGGGTTCAGATTCGTGATCTATCCCAACGACCACACGCCGCCGCACGTGCACGTATACAAGGCAGAAGCCAGCGCGATCATCGACATCGAGACGCTGGAAGATCACGACGTGCACGAGATGCGCTTGAAGGATCTCAGGCGCGCCAGGCAGATCGTCGCGGAACAGCGTGAATCGCTCATGGCGAGCTGGAGGGAGTTCCATGGCTGAGAGGCTTCCCACCGAGACGGAGATCCTCGCACAGGTGGCCGCTGAGCGCGAGCGTGAGCGTATCGACACCCGAACCGAGCCCCGTGCGAAGTCGGCCCGGTATGACCGACGCACGGCACGGATCGTAATCGAGCTCACCAACGGGTGCCTGTTCGCGTTTCCCGCGGAATACGGCCAGGGGTTGCGCGGGGCTACGCCGGCGCAACTCGCCAAGGTCGAGGTCGCACCCGGTGGCTACGGGCTGCTCTGGGATGAGCTCGACGCGGCGCTCTCCGTTCCAGGCCTTGTGGCTGGTGTGTTCGGCAGCAAGGCGTGGATGCGCGAGCTCGGCCGGGCGGGTGGCAAGATCCAGAGCGAGGCCAAGGCGCGGGCATCGCGGGAGAACGGGAAGAAAGGCGGCCGGCCGCGGAAGGTACGCACCGAACCTGCACCGGCCCCCGATGCGGCGGCGAAGAGCGGAGAGCGCGTGCGGCGCGTGGCGTGACCGGTTTCGAGAGTTGAACCCTGCCCGGCGCGCCGATTGCGGCTGCGCCGGGCTTTCTCTTTCACGGCGACTGAACGGGGAGGATGATGGAGACGCGGCGGATCGGATCGCTCGAGGTGTCGGTGGTGGGGCTGGGGTGCAACAATTTCGGCAGCCGGCTGGACGCCGAGCAGACGGCGTCGGTCGTGGACGCGGCGCTGGACGCCGGCATCAACTTCCTCGACACGGCCGACATCTACGGGAAGACGCAGAGCGAGGTCTTCCTGGGCCGGGCGCTGCGGGGGCGCCGCGACCGGGTGGTGCTGGCCAGCAAGTTCGGGATGTTCGTGGACAACCCGGACGTGGACGCGCGCCCCGAGCACGTGCGGCAGGCGTGCGACGACAGCCTGCGCCGGCTGGGGGTGGACCACCTGGACCTGTACCAGCTCCACCGCCCCGACCCCGCCGTGCCGATCGCCGAAACGCTGGGCGCGCTGGACGAGCTGGTGCGGGCCGGCAAGGTGCGCGAGATCGGCTGCTCCAACTTCTCGCCCGGGCAGTTGCGCGAGGCGGAAGCGGCGGCGGCCGGCCGCGCGCGCTTCGTGAGCGTGCAGAACGAGTACAGCCTGATCGAGCGCGAGCCCGAGCAGGGCGTGCTGCAGGAGTGCGAGCGGCTGGGCATCGCCTTCATCCCGTACTTTCCGCTCGCCAGCGGGCTGCTGACGGGAAAGTACCGCCTGGGCCGGCCGGCGCCCGAGCAGGGCCGGCTGACGGAGCAGCGCTACTCCCGCCTGCGTTCGGACGAGAACCTGCAGCTGGTGGAGCGGCTGATCGCCTTCGCCGAGGCGCGCGGGCACACCATCCTGGAGCTGGCGTTCAGCTGGCTCCTCACCCGCCCCAGCGTCGCCCCGGTGATCGCCGGCGCGACGACGCCGGAGCAGGTGCGGGGGAACGCGGCCTCGGCCGGCTGGCGGCTGACGAGCGACGACCTGGCGGAGCTGGACGGGATCCTGGCGGCCTGACCGACCGCCGTCGGGCCAGTGTCCCCGGATGGTGGACACGAAGCACCAAAGAAGGCCCTCTCCCTGGCGCTTCGCGCCTGTCCCTCCCCCAAAACAGCCTGGGGGAGGGACCTGGGCTCGCTTCGCTCTCGGCTACTGCGTGCGGGGTGTGGGGGCCGAGGGCGCGCGCCCGCCGGGCGAAGGGCACGAAGAAACCACGTGCGGTTCTTCGTTTTCTTCGCTGCTTCGTGTCACCCGGGCGGTGCCGGTACTGCGCCGAACCCTGTCTGCAGCGCGCCGGAGCCTGCCCATCACCCATCCGGACCGCCGAACGCGCGCTTCGTCCCGCGCGCGTTGCCGCACCTGTTGGGCACACGTAGCTTGCGCCGCCTCATCCGCCCCGCCGTCTCACCCGGACACGCGGCGCCGCTCGCCGGACCCCAGACCAATCCCCCGAACGCACCGATGAACCGTCTCCTGAAATCGCGGTCCGCCCTGCTGCTGGCGGCCACGCTCGCGGCCGCCACGCAGCCGGCCGACGCGCAGCAGAAGCAGCGCTTCGCCAGCCGCGACGAGGCACTGCAGGCCGAGGGAACGCTGGCGGGCCGCTCCGGGCCCCGCAGCGTGAACTGGATCGAGGGCGGCGCGCGCTTCTCGTTCATCGACCAGGACGCGCAGGACAAGCCGGTGATCAAGGCCTATGACCCGGCCACCGGCGCCGAGCAGGTGCTGTTCACCACCGCCGGCACCACCTTCCCCGGCACCACCACGCCGTTCGAGTACGAGAGCTTCGAGTGGACGCGCGACTCGAAGCGGCTGGTGTTCCAGTCCAACTACCGCCCCATCTACCGCCGCTCGGGCACGGCCGACTACTACATCTACTCGCTGGCCGACCGCTCGATGGTGCTGGCCACCCGCGACGCCCGCACCGCCGAGCTTTCGCCTGACGGGCTGACGCTGGGCTTCGTGCGCGGCGGCAACCTGTTCGCCAAGGACCTCGCGACGAACGCGGAGAAGCAGCTGACGAACGATGCCACCCGGCACGTCTACAACGGCCACTTCGACTGGGTGTACGAGGAGGAGTTCGGCTTCGCGCAGGCGTGGAAGTGGTCGCCCGACTCGCGCCGCATCGCCTACTGGCAGGTGGACGAGTCGAAGGAGCCGATCGCGCAGATCAGCGACCTGTCGGGGTGGCACGCCCGGTACGACTCGATCCGCTACCCCCGCGTGGGCGACACCAACCCCATCGTGCGCATCGGGGTGGTGGAGGTGGGGAGCGGGCGGAAGATCTGGCTCGATCCCGGCCTTGCCACCGAGTACTACGTCCCGCGGATCTACTGGACCAGCCGGGCCGACACCCTGGCGGTACTCACGCTCAACCGGGCGCAGACCGAGCTGAACGTCTTCTTCTTCGACGTGAACACGGGCGGGCGGCGGCTGGTGATGACGCAGAAGGCCGACACGTGGATCGACCTGTACGACTTCTACGCCGGGATCGACGACATGATGACCTTCCCCGAGGGGAAGAACGAGTTCTACTGGATCTCTGACCGCGACGGGTGGCAGCACGTGTACCGCTACGACTACTCGGGGCGGCTGATCAACCAGGTCACGCAGGGGCCCTGGAGCGTCACCCGCATCGAGGGGTTCGACCCCACGCGGCAGATCATGTACTACTCCAGCACCGAGGCCACGCCGCTGGAGCGCCACCTGTACGCGATCCGGATCGACGGCACGGGGAAGCGCCGCATCACCACCCAGCCGGGGCACCACCGCTTCGACATGGCGCCCAACGGGCAGTACTTCATCGACCGCTGGAGCAGCCTGCGGCAGCCGCGGCAGGTGGAGCTGTGGAGCACCGGGCGCGGGAAGCTGCGGACGATGGAGGCGAACACCGCCACCACCCAGTGGCTGGCCACGCACGAGTACTCGCCGCAGGAGCACTTCTCGTTCACCACCAGCGACGGCGTGCGGATCGACGCGTCGATGATCAAGCCGGTCCCCTTCGACCCGTCGAAGAAGTACCCGGTGGTGTTCGACATCTACGGCGGCCCCGGGAGCCAGCAGGTGTACAACGAGTTCGCCGCCGGCGGCTACGCGCAGTGGCTGGCGCAGCAGGGCTACATCGTGATCGGCGTGAACAACCGCGCCACCAACAACTACGGCACCGCGTTCCAGAAGGTGGTCTACCGCCGGCTGGGGCAGTACGAGGCGCGCGACATGGCCGAGACGGCGCGGCACCTGGCCACGCTGCCGTACGTGGACGCGCGGCGCGTGGCCATCATGGGCACCAGCTACGGCGGCTACGCCACGCTGATGGCCATGGAGCTGTATCCCGAGCTGTTCCCGGTGGGCGTGAGCAACAGCGCGGTGACCGACTGGCGCTGGTACGACACGATCTACACCGAGCGCTACATGGGGCTGCTGAGCGACAACCTGGAGGGGTACAAGGCGGCCAGCCCGCTGGAGAACGCCGACAAGCTGCGCGGCAGGCTGCTGCTGATCCACGCGCTGGCGGACGACAACGTGCACGTGCAGAACACCATGAACTTCCTCACCCGGCTCACCGCGCTGGGGAAGG
>DASWMA010000716.1:0-2422 GCA_036399995.1 Longimicrobium sp.
GCCTGGGGCGAGCGGCGCTGGAGGCCGTCGCCGCGGGCGACGGTGGAGGCGGGGCTCCGCGCCGAGGCGGGTGGACCGGTGGCGCTGCGGCTGGCCCCCCGCGCGGCGGCGCGCTGGCAGCCGGCGCCCGGGCTCGCCATCTCGGCCGCCGCGGGGCGCAGCTGGCAGACGCTGCAGGCGGGGCCCGAGCTGCAGCAGCAGGCCATCACCCAGCACCTGTGGCTGCTGGCCGGGAGCGGCGCGCCGGCGCTGCGCTCCGACGTGGTCACCCTCGGCGCGGAGCGGTGGCTGGGCGAGCGGTGGCTGGTTGCCGTCACCGGATACGCGCGCCGGTCGCACGGCCTGGCGCTGCGCGACCCCGCGCCGGGCGAGGTGGTGGGGCGCACCGGGTTCGTCACCGGGTCCCTGGCCGCGCACGGGGCGGAAGCCTCGGTGCGGAAGCTGGCGGGAGCGTGGACCGGGTCGGCGTCTTACTCGTGGGGCCGCGCGACGGTGGACGCGGGCGGGTTCTCCTTCGCGGCCGAGTCGGACCAGCGGCACTCGGTGGACCTGGAGGCGGGGGTGCGCGTGATCGGCGGGGTGCGGCTCGACGCGGCGTTCACGGCCAGCAGCGGCGGCGCCTTCACCCGCTTCTTTGGCGGGCTGGCCAGCTGCTGGGAGGGCGCGTGCGAATGGGAAGAGCTGCCGAGCGCGGGCCAGCCGGGCGGGCTGCGGGCGCCGGGGTTCGCCAGCCTCGACCTGTCGGCCGAATGGACGCGCACGGTGGGGCGGGTGCGGGTGGGCGCCTACGCGCAGCTCCACAACGCGCTCAACCGCGCGAACCCGGCGCGCTACCAGCGCAGCATGCGCTTCGAGCGCTGCGGCTACGGCACCCCCGACCCGTCGGGCGGGTGCGTGCTCGACGTGTACGGCCGCGGGCTGCCGCGGCTGCCGCTGGCCGGCCTGCGCGTGTCGTTCTGACGATGGACGCGGCCGGGCTGTTCGCGGAGCACCACACCCCGCTCTTCCGCTACCTGTCGCGCCTCACCGGCGACCCCGACGTGGCGGAGGATGCGGCCCAGGAGGCGTTCGTGCGGCTGATGGAGAAGCCGCCCGCGCCGGGCGAGACGAAGGCGTGGCTCTTCCGGGTGGGCACCAACGCGGCGTGGATGGCGCTGCGCACGCGGGGGCGGCGCCGCAAGCTGCTGGAGCGCGCCCCCGGCCGGGCGCCGCTGGCCGACCCGCCGGTCGCGCCCGACGCGCACGCCGAGGCCGCCGAGGTGCGGGCGCGGGTGCAGGCGGCGCTCGACGGGCTGACCCCCAGGGACCGGCAGATCCTGATGATGCAGCAGGAGGGGTTCCGCTACCGCGAGATCGCGGAGGCGGTGGGCACCACCACGCAATCGGTGGGGACGATGATCGCGCGGGCACTGAACAAGCTGGCCGCCGAGCTGCGGCTGGACGAGGAGGATGGATGGAACCCGGATCGCTGACCCGCCCCCACCTGGACGACGGGGAGCTGCTCTCCCTGCTCGACGGCGAGGCCGACGGCGCCCTGCGCACCGACGGCGAGGCGCACCTGGCCTCGTGCGGAACCTGCCGCGAGCGGCTGGACCGCTACCGCACGCGCCGCGAGCGCCTGGCGCGCCTGCTGGTCCGCGCCGACTACCCCGTCCCCGCGGCGCCGAACGCAGACCCGAAGGTGATCCCGCTGCGCCCGCGTGCCGCGACGCAGAAGCCGGCGCTCCACAACCGGCCCTGGCTGCGCGCCGCGGCCGTGGTGCTGCTGCTGGCCACGGCAGCCGCGATGGCCACCCCGGCGCGCGCCTGGATCATGGAGTGGGTGGGCCGGCAGTGGAGCCGCGTGGCGCAGGAGGATCGTCCCCCCGCGCCGCGGCCCGCACCGGTGCAGGCGCCGCCCGCACAGGCGCGGGCCAGCGCGCAGGTACGCTTCGTCCCCGCCGGCAGCGAGCTCCGGGTGGACGTGGCGAACCCCCAGTCCGCCGGCGCGCTCACACTGGTGCCGGTGGACGGCCAGTCCGCGTCGGCCGAGGTGGTGGGGGCGCAGGCGGTGGAGATGCTGGTGGTGCCGTCGGGGCTGCGCATCCGCAACACGCCGGGCGCTTCGGCCGACTACCGCGTGCAGGTGCCCGACGCCGTCCGCCTGGTACGCGTCCGCATCGGCTCGGGGGCCGAGATCAGCGTGGAACGGGCGGAGATCGGCGGCGCGGGGATGCGGCTTCCGCTCGCACCGCGCTGAACGGCAGGGCTCTCACATCGCAGAGGTCTCAGAGGTCCACGGAGGCAGTTCATCCGTGGACCTCCGTGTTTCTCTGTGATACCAATCGCAGGAATCGACCGTGCATTCTGCACCCGAACCAGTCCTCGTCATCCTGAGGCCCGACTACACCGATGTTGCGGCATGAGCGATCGGTTGCAGGCC
>DASWMA010000717.1:0-2248 GCA_036399995.1 Longimicrobium sp.
CGTCGAGCTCGGGGGCGCGCTGGCGCAGCAGGCGCACGGCGTCGCTCACCTCGGCCGCGGCGCGGTTGGGGTCGGCCGAGGTGAAGGGGCGCGTGCCGGTGACCAGGTGGTATCCCACCGCCGCCAGGCTGAACACGTCGGAGGCGGCGGTGATGCGGTCGTCGCCGCGCAGCTGCTCGGGCGAAGCGTAGGCCGGCGAATACGGCGAGCGGCCGTACACGGTGAGCTGCGTCACCGTCTCCCCCTCGCCCGCCTGCACCTGCGCGATCCCGAAGTCCAGCACACGCACGTGCACCTCGCCGCTCTCCTCGTCTTCCAGGAAGAGGTTGCCGGGCTTCACGTCGCGGTGAACCATCCCCGCGCGGTGACCGGCGGAAAGGCCGCGCGCCGCCTGGCGGAGGATGGAGAGGGCGACGGGAAGCGGCGGCGCCCCGGCGCGCATCAGCCGCGCGGACAGGTCTTCGCCGTGCAGCAGCTCCATCACCAGGTAGTCCAGGTCGAGCTCGGGGTCGGTGCCGAAGTCGTGCACCTGCACCACGTTGGGGTGGCGCAGCGCGGCGGCCGCGCGCGCCTCGCGGTGGAAGCGGGCGCGCAGGTGCTGGTGCTCGCCGGGGTCGTTGGTCACGGCGCCTACCACCTTCACGGCCACGGCGCGCGAAAGCCGCTCGTCCACCGCGCGGTAGACGGCGCCCATCCCGCCGCGCCCGATCACCGCCTCGATCAGGTAGCGGCCGGCCAGCGTGCGCCCGGTGAGCAATCCCGCAATGCCGTACATCGGCAGATGTTCGTTGGGAGAAAGAAAAGGTGCCCCGTCGTCGCCTGCCCGGAGCGGAAGTGACTGGCGGTGCGTGACTTGGGATGTGGTACGCGAAAGGGGTGGCGATGGTTTCCGCCGGCTCACCCCGGCGCCGGGGCGGGCACGGTGCCACGCAAATCGAACTCCAGCCGGAAGCGGCGCTGTACGCCGGCGCGGCCCACGCCGTAGGTGAAGGTGCGGCCGGGGTCGATCTCCAGCGACCACACGTTCTGCGCGGCGGGGGGAAGGATGCGCGCGGTGAAGGTGTCGGCCGCGAAGTCCTGCCGGTCGGCGGTGCCGGCGGTGCGCGTGGTGCCGCCGTAGCCGGTCACCCGCTCGCCGCGCACGTCGTGCGTCAGCGCCAGCCCACCGGCCACCCTGCGCACCACCCACGTGCGCGACGGGTCGGGCCCGATGGCGAAGCCGATCCGCACCTCGTCGGCCGCGCAGTCGCGCACGTGCATCACCAGGGGGTTGCGCACGAACACGCTGTCCGTCCCCTCCACCATCCGCCCCGCGAACGCACCGCCGCAGAGGTGGGTCAGGCGCTGCCAGAACACCGCCTGCGCCGCGGAGCGCAGGACGGGCTGCGGGCCGGGCGCCACCTTGAAGCCGCACCCGGCCAGCAGGAGCGCGGCGGCCGCGGCGAGGGCGGGACGGACGATTCGCACGTGGGGCGGGGCAGGGCGGGGGAACGGGCGATGGGACGACACCAGATTATCCCACGCGGCCCTCGCCGCCAACCCCCACCCGCGCTGCGGCGGTGAATCGAGGGTGGGTCGCACGAGATGGAGCGCGCCGGTCCACCCGTCCAGCCTTGTCTACTGGTACAGGCCGTGCAGCGGGGTACGACCCCGCCGCGGGGCGGCGGAGTGACGGGATGACCTGAACGGAAGGGGTGTTACGATGTCGATGGACTCGCTGAAGGACCTGTACGTGGAGCAGCTTCGCGACCTGTACAGCGCCGAGACCCAGATCCTGAAGGCGCTGCCGATGATGGCGGAGCGGGCCAACAACACCGAGCTCAAGACCGCGTTCCAGGAGCACGAGCAGGTGACCCACGACCAGGTGAAGCGCCTGGAGGCCATCTTCGACGGGATGGGCGAGAAGCCCGGCGGCCACCACTGCAAGGGGATGGAGGGGCTGCTCAAGGAAGGGCAGGAGTGGATCAAGGAGAAGGGCGACCCCGACACCATCGACGCCGGGCTGATCGCCGCGGCGCAGCGGGTGGAGCACTACGAGATCGCCGGCTACGGCTGCGTGCGCACCTACGCCGAGCGGCTGGGGATGCAGGACCATGCCCGCACCCTGCAGCAGACGCTCGACGAAGAGGGGCAGACCGACCATCGCCTGACCGCGCTGGCCGAGCGGATCATCAACCCCCGCGCGGCCGAGGGCGGGATGAGCTGATCTCCGCCCGGCGGAGAGGATTGGACGTGAGAAGGGGGGGGG
>DASWMA010000718.1:0-5217 GCA_036399995.1 Longimicrobium sp.
AGATGGCGTCGGGGTCCGGGAAGTCCTGGATGGCGACCACGTGCCGCTCGCCGCGCCGCGACTCGAGCAGCCGCGCCAGCTCCAGCACGGGCGACGGCGCGGCCTGCCCCGCGCCGGCGGCGGCGGGCTGCATCGGGTCGGCGACCGGGCTTTGCGGCTGTGCGGGATCGTTCATCCCTCACCTGGTTGCGGGGTTCACACGTGCACACGGCGTCCGTTTGCGCGAGCGGCGTGCCAGCCGCGCAACAACGTCCAACGCAAACGGCGGAGCGCTCGCTCCGCCGTTCACCCTAGCCCCCTCTCCCCCGCCGCGCCAGCCTTTTCACCCCCCGGGACGACGCCGGCCGCTACGATCGAAACCGTACCCGCACCTTCGCACCTTCGCACCTTCGCACCTTCGCACCTTCGCACCTTCGCACCTTCGCACCTTCGCACCTTCGCACCTTCGCACCCGTACTTCCGTACCCCCGTACCCCCGGTACCACCCCACCCGCGGTTCACCCGTGCGCGCCGGCGGTCATCACACCCATGTGCTGGGCGTTGTGGAAGTAGAAGCCCTGGGTGAGGTGCACGCCGATCTGCTTGACCGTCTCGTACTCCTCCTGCCGCTCCACGCCCTCGGCGATCACCTTGATGCCGTGGTCGTTGGCGAACTGCACCATGGTCTCCACCAGGTTCTGCTTCATGAAGTTGGTGTCGATCCCCGAGATCAGCGAGATGTCGAGCTTGATGAAATCGGGCTCGAGGTTGGCGATGCTCCCCAGGCCGGCGTAGCCGCTCCCCGCGTCGTCCACCGCGAAGCGGAAGCCGCGGTCGCGGAAGGCCTTCAGGTACCCCTGGAAGGTGGGATAGTCGGTGATCGCCGTGCGCTCGGTGATCTCCAGCACGATCCGCTCGGGGTGCGCCACGTTCATGTCCTCGTCGTCGAAGTAGCGGAACGACGGGTCGCGGAAGTCGTGCGGGTCGATGTTCAGGAACAGGTACTGCCCGTCGCGCAGCGTCTCGTCCATCCCCTCGATCGCCTTGCGCCGGCACAGGCGCGACAGCTCCCAGATCAGGTTGGCCTCTTCGGCCACGCCGAACATCACCTCGGGCGAACGCAACGCGCGGTGCGTGCCGCGGGCCAGCGCCTCGTAGCCGTAGACCTGCTTGGTCTCGGTCACCACGATCGGGTGATAGACGATGTAGACCGCGCCCTCGCGGATCGTTTCCTTGAGGTCGGCCACCTTGCGGCTGCGCTCCCGGCTCTCCACGCCCCGCGCCG
Organism: Longimicrobium sp.; assembly: GCA_036399995.1. Classification (GTDB taxonomy): domain Bacteria; phylum Gemmatimonadota; class Gemmatimonadetes; order Longimicrobiales; family Longimicrobiaceae; genus Longimicrobium. The sequence continues at coordinate 1,265 of DASWMA010000718.1, forward strand.
CGGCCGCCGCCTCGCGGATGCCGCGGTAGATGATGCGCTCGGGGCGGATCTTGGGGTTGCGGAACAGGGTGGCCGAGCCGACGTAGATCTCGAACAGCCCCGCGATGTCTTCGCCGTGCTCGGTCTCGATGCGGACGCGCACGTGGTCGCCCAGCTCCTGCGCGATCTCGTTGATGCGCCGCTCGGCGTGGTCGGTGGCGTCGGGAAGGTCGGTGAAGAAGATGAAGTCGTCGTCACCGGTGTGCGACACCATCAGCATGTTCTCTTCGCTGCTGGTGCGCGTGTCGTAGAACTCGCGCACCGCCGACGCGGTGCTCTGCAGCACCGCGTCGAGCTTTTCCCACCCGTAGATCTCCTCCAGCTTGCTGTAGCGCACGAACTCGATGTACAGCACGGTCATCCGCCCGCGGCGCTCCAGCAGCTCGCGGCCGCGCTCGAGCATCACCGGCAGCGTGGGAAAGCCGGTGTAGCGGTCGTACAGCAGCTCTTCGTAGCGAAGGTGGTCGGCGATCTGGCCCGCGGCCGAGGTGGTGCCACCGCCGGTGCGCGAGCGGTACCCCAGCGCCACCAGCCGCGCGTGCACCTCGTCGGCGCTGGCGGGGAGGAGGAGCCAGTCGTCCACCCCGCAGCGCACGGCGCGGCGCACGTCCTCGTCGCCGTGGCAGGCGGCGATCAGCGAGATGCCGCGGGCCCGCGTCTCGCCGCGCACGGTGGGAAGGAGCTCGGGCTTGACCTCGAAGACCAGCACGTTGGGGTGGGTGCGCAGCACGGGGAGGAGCTGGTCGGTGTTGGCCGCCAGCGACCCCGGCCCCGCGTTGATGCTCACCACCTCTGCGCCCAGGCGCGCCGCGGCCTCCGCGAGCGCGTCCTGCAGCGCCGCTTCACCGGCATAGCCGACGATCCTCACGCGGCGCTGCCCCTGGCGGCCAGGTTGCGCTCCACCTTTTCGAGCAGGTCCTTGAAGTCGACCGGCTTGACCACGTAGTCGTCGGCGCCGGAGCGCAGCCCTTCGAACTTGTCTTCGAACGCGCCCTTGGCGGTCACCATCACCACCCGCGTGTTGCCGCCGTACTCGGGGTGTGCCTTGATGGTGCGGCACACCTGCCATCCGTCCATCCCCGGCATCATCACGTCGAGCAGCACCAGCTCGGGGCGCACCTGCTCCATCCGCGCCAGGGCGGTGCGGCCGTCGGGCGCCTGGGCCACGGCATAGCCGCGGCTTTCCAGGAACGCGCGCAGGATCTCCACGTTGTCGGGATTGTCGTCGACGACCAGGATGGTCCCCTTCGAATCAGCGGCAGCCAAGGTGTGCCTCTCCCCGTGGGGATTTGAGGTGTCCGTCATAATGTGCGGGCGCGCCGGGTGCGCGATCACGGCGGCGCGGGGAAAAAGGCAAGAAGCGAGCCATCTTCCGCCTGCCGGTGCGCGTATCTTACGCCCACACAAGCGTTTGTGGACGATGGCGGAGGGCGGGGATCCGATCCGGGGAGACGGGCGGGGTCTCGAATCGGTCGGAGGGACCGGCGGCTGAAGCCGCAGCAACAACTACGAAAAGCCTCGCAAACTGCGCGAGGCTGGTCGGCGCGGGGGCGGAGGAAATGCCGCTTCGGCACTTTTGGCCTCGGCGGCTGAAGCCGCAGCAACGACTACGGGAAGCCTCGCAAACTGCGCGAGGCTGTTCGCCGGTTCTGGCTCCTGGCGCAATGCTTTCGAGGGGAAGTCCGCGAAGGCGGACTGCGTGCCGTTGTAGCGGCGAGTTCACTCGCAAATTCCCTCGCGCGGAGCCTTGCAGACTGCGCGAGGCTGGGGGTCGAGCACTTCTCGATCGTGTGCCTGAAGAGAAAACGAGATCGCCGCGCAGCCTTTCGGGTGCGCGGCGATTCGTCCGTGGCGGTCGATCAGCCGTTGCCGAGCTCGTGACCCTCGGCCCGGGCCTGGCTCGCGCGGCCGCCGCCTTCACGTCCGCCGCCGTTGCGGCCGACGCCGTCCACGGGCTTGCGGCGGGTGGAATCGACGCGCAGCTCGGTGCGGACGCCGCGCACGCCGTCCACGTCCCACGCGTCGTCGGTGGCGTAGCGGATCTCTTCGTGGTCGGGGAGCGAGCCGCGCAGCGTCACCACGCCCTCCTTCACCTCCACCGTGATCGCCTCGGCATCGACCCAGGTGTCGTAGAAGAGGGCTTCCTCCACCTCCTTCCGCACCTCGTCGTCGGGGCGGCGGCGCTGCTCCAGGCGGCGGTAGTACGGGCCCAGGCCGTAGCGCGCGGGGCCGTTCAGCGTCTCCTCGTCCCACGGCGCGCCCTCGCCGCCGCGGTCCATCATGGCCGGGTCGCCGCCGCCGTGGCCCTGCTGCGGGCGGAAGTCGGGGTCGTAGCGGGTCTCGCGCATGCGGCGCATCCACTCGGGGCCGAAGCCGCCGGGGGTGTACGCCTCGCGCGCCGCGGCCTCGCGGTCGTAGTTGGCGCCGCCCGGCAGCACCTGCCCCTGGTCGCCCCGCCCGCCGCCGCCGCGGCGCCACCCTTCGTCATATCGCGCCATCTGCCCATCCCCCTGTCGGATTCGTCGCCCGATGTGCGTCATCCTGGATGACGGCCGGACGCCCCGCCGAACGAGGCGCGCCGGCGGGTCAGCCGGCGCGCAACAAGCGTTCCAGCCAGGGCTCGGCTGCGCCCGACGGGGGGCCGGGGGGGAGCGGGCGGCCGCGCATCTCGTGCAGCAGCCGCGCGAGGCGGTCGGGGCGGTCGGTGATCACCCCATCCACGCCCCATTCCAGCAGGCGCCGCATGTCGGGCGTCTCGTTGATGGTCCACACGTGCACCGCCACGCTGCGCGCCTGCAGCTCGGCCACCATGCGCGGGGTCAGCACCTGCCGGCCGCCGCGCTGCTCGGGCATCTGGAAGGCGTCCACGCCGGGCGTCCACAGCCGCGCCGCGTGGGCCAGGTGCAGGCCGTAGAAGGCGTACATGTCCTGCGCGCCCGCGCTCACCGGCCCGCCGTAGCGGCGGAAGCGCGAGCGGTTGTTGCGATCGCCGGCGGCGATCAGCACCCGGTGCACGGCGTGCAGCTCGTGCACCGTGTCCCACACGGCCTGCTGGGCGCGCGTGTCCTTGATCTCCACGTTCACGCGCGTGTGGGGCAGCGCCGCCAGCACCTCGCGCAACGTGGAGAGCCGCACGCCCGTGCCGCGGAAGGGGAAGCGTTCGCCGCCGTCGGGGGTGAAGCGGTGCCCCGCGTCCAGCCGCTTCAGCTCGTCGACCGAAAAGGAGGAGACGGGGCCGGTGCCGTCGGTGGTGCGGTCAACGGTGGGGTCGTGGATCACGACCGCCTCGCCGTCGCGGCTGGGCTGCACGTCGATCTCCAGCAGGTCCGCGCGCCACCACTCCACCGCGCGCGTGAACGCCGCCAGCGTGTTCTCGGGCGCCAGCGCCGACCCGCCGCGATGCGCGATCAGCAGCGGCGCGCCGGCCAGGTAGCGGTGGCCGGGGCGCGACGGGGGCTTTCGGAGCGGATTGGAGAGGGGCAAGGAACCGACGGCGATGCAGGGGTCGAACGTGCGGAGATCTAGGGTGCCGGGAATCGTCCGGCTACGCGGCGGCGGCAATCGATGGTGCCGGGGGCCGGTTCGGCGGCGGCGTCCGCGATCGATGGTGCGGGACGGCAGGTCTGGCGGCGGCGTCCGCGATCGATGGTGCGGGACGGCAGGTCCGGCGGCAGCGGGCGCATCCCGGCGCCGCGGCCTGCGGGCCGCGACGTTCAACGTCCGGCGTCCAACGTCCAACGTCCAACGTCCGGCGGGTTGAAACCCGCCGCTGGAAAATCGGGAAGTCCGCCTTCGCGGACTGCGCGACGCGGTTTCGGCGCGCCAGGGCGGACATCCGAATGAACGATCGCCGGTGTCAACGCCGGAGCGCCGACGAGCAGTCCGCGAAGGCGGACTTTATCAAGCAGCGGCGG
>DASWMA010000719.1:0-1832 GCA_036399995.1 Longimicrobium sp.
GAGGACGCTCCCGGCGCGGGCGTGGCGGAGCTCGGCCTCGGCGGCGCGGACTCCCCGCCCCGCGGCGCGCTCCCCGGCGCGGAACGTCCCGCCCCCCCGGCCGCGGAGGAGCGGGACGGCCACGTCCACCCCGGCGGCGCCCTCGTTGCTCACCAGCCCCGCGGCGCCGGGGCCGTCCACCCGCGTGAACGCCACCTGCGGGAGGACGCTGACGCCCGAGCGGAAGCGCCGGTCGAGCCCGAAGCCGTACTGCACCGTGGTGGAGCGCGAGATCCCGCCGATCCCGCCGTCGTCCAGGAAGGGGGCACGCTGGCTCACGGCGGCCACGCTCGTCCGCAGCTCGGGGTCGAAGGCGCCGCGCGCGGCCTGGAGCGCCCCCTGCCGCGCGCGGAGGTCCCACCGCGCCAGCTGCACGTCGGCGCTGGCGGCCAGCGCGCTCCGCACCACCTCCTCCAGCGTCAGCCCAGGGCCGGGCGGGGGCTGCTGCGCCGATGCCGGGCGCGCGCCGAGGCAGCCGGCGAGCACGGCCGCGCGCCGCGCGCACCGGAGAACGCGGTTTGCCGCCCGCCCGCCGGAGCTTCCCCCCACGCCGATCGGCATGCGCCTCCCCTCGCTCACCGGTGCCCCGCCTTCGCCGCTCCACGGGGGAACGGCAAAGGGAGAAGGGCAAGCGATGTACCGGGGGCGCCGGTCGGCGCAACTGCTTTCGGGACAGGGCTTTGCGTGAGGAACGGCACCGCCGCCGGGGCCCGCTGGCCGGCCTCGAATCGCGGTCCGCCGCGCATGGATAGAGATGGGTCTCTATCCGGAGAATCGAAGCCAGGTATTCTCTCGTGCCACTTACAAGCGACAAATCCCGTTCGCCGCCGACGTGGCCGAGGCGCTGGGGATGGATTCGATCCGCGTCCCCTGAAGCGCGTCCGGGGAGAGCGCGAGCGGCTCGAGGGATGCGGCCGGCACGACGGCGGGGCACAGGCCCTACAGCACGCCGCGCAGGGCGTCCAGGCGCTCGAGCAGGTCGCCCGCCGTGCCGGGGTGCCGGCGGCGGTCGACCTGCAGCGCGGCGCGGAGGGACCCGGATGCCGGTCCTGAGTTGGTCCGACGATCGATTTACCGAATCCTCATCCCCGCGTTTTCTCCAAGGGCCCTCCGGCGCCGCAGCGTTAGGCTCCGCCCCCTTCCCGCAATCTCCCAGGAGTTTGACGGGTGGAGAACGGAGAGAACGGGCCCCATTTCGGTGAAACGGGGGCAGGCCGCCACACCTGACCCGCCAGAAAGCACCACGCAATTTCCCGCCACGCAATCACGTTATTTGATCGGACCAATCCCGCCCCGACCAACCTCTTTCCGCCTCGGGATAAGATCCAGATGCTTCGCGGGTTTCAGTCCGGTCGGGTCGCCCGGTGCTGGGGGATCGGCTCACACGAGCTACGCCCTGACGGTACACACCAGGGCCGGGCGACTCCGGCGGGTCGCATCATTCCTCTCCGACACGGGTCCGATGGCACGTTCTCCGGAACCGGGCAGGCGCTGGCCGGCTACAACGACGGAAAGCCTCCCAAACTGCAGGAGGCTTCAACTGCCGGGGAGATTCGACCCTCTCGGACCCTGCCCCCGTGCACCATCATCGCAGCCGGTGCCAAGCCAGTAGTCCGCGAAGGCGGACTTCGTGTAGTTGTTGCAGCGGTTTCAACCGCCCTGCCCACCTCGGCTCCCGGCCTGGGCACTGGCCACCTCGACTCCGAGCCTGGGCACTGGCCACTTCGACTCCCGGCCTGGGCACTGGGCACTGGGCACTGGGCACTGGGCACTGGGCACTGGGCACTGGGCAC
>DASWMA010000720.1:0-1509 GCA_036399995.1 Longimicrobium sp.
AAGGTCCCTCCCCCAGGCTGTTTTTGGGGGAGGGACAGGCGCCCCCAGGCGCCAGGGAGAGGGCCCGCGGCGGTGGCGAGACGCGGTCGGGCCCGCCTCCTTCCAACCAGCCGCGAGCGAAACGAGCCCCCGTCCCTCCCCTGCGCTTCGGGCCAGGGACGTGCGCGGAGCGCCAGGGAGAGGGTCCTCACCACCCCCGCGGCGGCTCGGTGAAGTCGTCCTCGTCGCGCGACAGCGCGGAGGCGAACGCCGCGGCCAGCCGGCGATAGCCGGGGCGCTGCGTGTTCACGCGGTACGCCGCCACGAAGCTCACCGCCTCCAGCGGCCGCAGCTCGCGCACGCGCCAGGTGACGCGCTCCTCCTCCCGCTCGTACGCGGCGGGGACGGTGGCGAGCGTGCGGGCGCCGCGCGGCAGCTCCACGTGCACGTCCAGCAGGTCGCAGGGGATGTTGAAGATCACCCAGTCGGAGTAGGTGACCGTGCGCCGCACCCCGTCGCGCGCCACCACCGTGCCGACGGCGCACTCGTAGCCGTACGAGAAGCGGTAGCTTTCCCCCGGCTTCACCGGCTGCCGCAGACGCACCTCCACGCGCGTGCCCGGGCCGTCGCTGGCCAGCAGCCGCGCGGAGAGCTTGCCGCGCTCGTCCCACGCGCGCAGGTCGGCCACCTCGCCCTCGCCGGCGGGGAGGTGGTAGCACCAGTAGCGCGCCAGCATCGGCCCCACGGTGTGCAGGTGGCACTCGTACTCGTAGCGGGCGCGGCGCGGGTCAGGCAGCAGCGACACCGTCAGCGTGGCGGAGACGAGGCGGAAGCCGTCGATCCCCGGGCGCAGCTCGCGGTAGCGGTGCGGCGTGGTGATGGCGTCGGCGGCGGACTCGGCGCGGATCTGGGTCGACATCGGCGGTCCGGTTTGAAGGATGCGAAGGCGCGAAACACACCTGGACAGGCGCGTGTCGCGGGACAGAACGGACAGGGGCCGGTCCGCCGTCAGCGGCCGCTCCCGCCTGCTCCACCGGGTTGAAAGACGTGGATCCGGATGCGCATCGGCGTGAAAATGGATGCAAGTGAACGAAGTGAACGGTGCGTCGCAAAAGGATACGACGCGTCGTCCAACTCGTCAAGCTTCTTCTTCGGGGGAGGGATCAGGCGGCCGCGTCGGCCGGGGCAGCCAGCGGCTCGGGGGTCAGCTCCAGCCGCTCGACGGGAAGGGGCTCGCCCCAGATGCGGGCGGCCACGGCGCCCACCTCGGCCGGGTCGCCGGTGGTGAGGATGCGCACCGAGCCGGCGCCGTCGGCCTCCAGCGCGCCCAGGTCGGCCAGCACGCGCGCGGTGCGGCGGGCGATGGCCGGGCCGCTGTCCAGGATCTGCACGCCGGGCCCCAGCGCCGCCGCGATCTGCTCGCGCACGAAGGCGTAGTGCGTGCAGCCCAGGACCACCGTGTCGACCCCCGCGGCCTTGAGCGGCTCGGTGAAGCCGGGGAGGAGGGCGCGCAGCGCGTCGTCGTCGAGG
>DASWMA010000721.1:0-5311 GCA_036399995.1 Longimicrobium sp.
CAGCCCGGCCCGGAGCGCAGCGGAGGGACACGCCCACATCGTGGTCTTTTCCCGTTCGGGCAGCTCAGGGCAAAACCCGTGGGATCAGGCCGTGGAGCAGCCCGCGCAGGTGCCGTGGAAGGTGAGGGTGTGGTCGTGCACGGTGAAGCCGTGATCGCGCCGGAGCTGTTCGTACACGGCCACGTCGAGCCCGCAGGCGGGCACGGTGAACACGCCCTTGCAGGTGCGGCATTCCAGGTGGTGGGTGTGCTCGCCCTCGCACACCAGCTCGAAGCGCTCGGCGGCGCCGCCGGTGGCCACCTGCCGCGCCACCCCCAGCCCCACCAGCCACGTGAGCGTGCGGTACACGGTCACCAGGTCGGCGTCGCGGCCCACGGCGGCGTGCAGGTCGCGCACGGTCACCGCGCCGCCCGCGGCGTGCAGGGCGCGGATCACCGCGCGACGGCTGCCGGTCAGGCGGTGGCCGTCGTGCGACAGGCGGTCGAGGAGGTCGGAGGGAGTGGGCGGCACGATGGTTTGCGGACAGCGTGAAAGGGTTTTTCGCATGGACGGGGACCACAACATAAACGAAGCGACAATATATATACCGAAAAACGTCCACGTCCAGACTCTCGGCGAGGGTACCCGGACGGACCGGCCGCATCGTCTTGACCCGAGACGGCGCCAGGGCTATACTACCGCCGTCCGGAAGTGGCGGGGAGAACCATCTCTGAGCCGACAGTTCCGAAGCCGGGGCCTTCTTCTACGGCCGACGTCACGCCCCCAGCGGGAAGACGGAAGCTCGCGGAGGTGGCACCCAACGTGTCTCACACACGGCTTCAGAATCCTCCCCGCTGTTTCCGATTCAGGCCGGCCTCGACTTACCTCGGGGCTGGCCTTTTTCACACGCCAGCCCAGGGAGAACCGGCGTGCCCACCGTCCGCGTGACCCGGCGGGTGCACTTCAACGCGGCGCACCGCCTGCACAACCCCGCGCTCTCCGACGAGGAGAACCGGCGCATCTTCGGCCCGTGCAACAGCCCCAACTGGCACGGGCACAACTACGAGCTCGACATCACCGTGGAGGGCGAGCCCGACCCCGCCACGGGGTACCTGGTGGACCTGGGCGCCGTGCGCAGCGTGGCCGAAGAGGTGCTGAAGGACGTGGACCACCGCAACCTGAACGTGGACGTCCCGTGGCTGCAGGGGGTGATCCCCAGCACCGAGAACCTGGTGATGGAGCTGTGGAAGCAGCTCGCCCCGCGCATTCCGCGCGGGCGGCTGGCACGGCTGGTCCTGTACGAAACGCCGCGCAACTGGGCGGAATACTGGGGAGAGTGAGGACGGATCCCACGATGAGCACGAAGACGAGCGACGTGGTGCGCGACCGGCTGAACGGCCGCCCCGTGGAGACCCGCGAGGGCGAGCTGCGCTACCGCGAGCTGGTGCGCGAGCAGCTGCAGGCGCTGGGCGAAGACCCGGCGCGCGACGGGCTGCGGCGCACCCCCGAGCGGGTGGAGAAGGCCATGCAGTGGCTCACGCGCGGCTACGACCTGTCGGTGGAAGAGGTGATCCGCGGGGCGATCTTCGACGAGAACCACCACAACATGGTGATCGTCAAGGACATCGAGATGTACTCGCTCTGCGAGCACCACCTGCTGCCGTTCTTCGGCAAGGTGCACGTGGCCTACATCCCCAACGGCCGCATCGTGGGGCTCAGCAAGATCCCGCGGGTGGTGGAGGTGTTCGCGCGGCGGCTGCAGGTGCAGGAGCGGCTGACCGAGCAGGTGGCCAACGCGCTGATGGAGGTGCTGGAGCCGCAGGGTGTGGGCGTGGTGATCGAGGCGGCGCACCTGTGCATGATGATGCGCGGCGTGGAGAAGCAGAACTCGCGGACCATCACCAGCGCCATGAAGGGGGTGTTCCTCGACGACCTGCGCACGCGCGAGGAGTTCCTGCGCCTGGTGCATCCGTCCACCGCTTCCTTCTGACGCAGCTTCGTCGGGACGGAGCGGAGGGGTTTTGGGCGTGTTCGGCGCCGGGGCGCCGAACCGGGCTGCGCGCGCGGTAGGGCACGGCCGCTGTGCCCAACCGCGCCGGGCCACCGGCGGCGCCATGCATCCGTCCGGTCTCCCGCTGACGATCACGCGCCGCCGCCGTCCCGGCCCTCCGGGCGCGCATCCCTCACGCAATCGCTGACGGGACCGCGGCGAAGCCGAGCCGTGGACGCAGTTCACCCCCTCCCCCAGGCCGTTTTGGGGGAGGGGGTGGCGAGCCTCGGCGAGCCGAGGGTGGGGGCCCGCCGGTCGCGCCGTGCCCGCCGCGCGGCTATCTTCTCGCCCCCTGGTCGGGGCAGACGCGGACGGAGACCACGGAGGGGTGGGGATGGCGGAGGAGCTGGCGGGGAAAACGGTGGTGGTCACCGGCGCCTCGCGCGGCATCGGGCTGGAGGTGGCGCGGCTGATGGCGCGGGCGGGCGCCTGGGTCGGCATGGTGGCGCGCGGCGGCGACGCCCTCTCGGCCGCGGCGGCGGAGGCGGGCGGCCACGCCATTCCCGGCGACGTGGGCGACCCGGCGGGGGTGCACGCGATGGCCACCTACGTCACCGAGCTGCTGGGCGACGCCCCCGACATCCTGGTGAGCAGCGCCGGCGCCTTTTCGCTCGCCCCCATCGCGCACACCGACCCGGCCGACTTCGAGCGGCAGCTCGCGGTGAACCTGCGCGGGCCCTTCCTGCTGATGCGCGCCTTCCTGCCGCCGATGCTGGCGCGCGGGTCGGGGCACCTGATCCACCTGGGTTCGGTGGCGGGGCGCGTGGCGTTCCCCGAGAACGGGGCCTACGGCGCCAGCAAGTTCGGGCTGCGCGGGCTGCACGAGGTGCTGCTGCAGGAGATCCGCGGAACCGGCGTGCGCGCCACGCTGGTGGAGCCCGCGGCGACGGACACCGCGCTGTGGGACCCCATCGACCCCGACACGCGCCCCGGCTTTCCCCAGCGCGCGCAGATGCTGCGCGCCGAAGACGTGGCGCGCGTGGTGATGTTCGCCGCGAGCCAGCCGCGGCATGTACAGATCCCCACCATCGCGGTCGAGGCCGCGGGCTGACGGTTAGACGATGTTTCTGCTGAACGTGAAGGCCCACTACGACGCCGCGCACTTCCTGCGCAACTACCATGGGAAGTGCGAGAAGCTGCACGGCCACCGCTACGTGGTGGAGGCCGGGATGGCGTTCGACGACGTGGGCGAGGGCGGGATGGCGTACGACTTCGGCGACGCCAAGCGGATCCTGCGCGCGATCGCCGGGCGGCTCGACCACGAGAACATCAACGACCTGGAGCCGTTCACCACCATCGAGCCCAGCGCCGAGAACCAGGCCCGCTGGATCTTCGAGCAGATGCGCGAGGGGCTGGGCGAGCTGGCCCCGCACCTGGCCTACGTGCGCGTGTGGGAAACGCCCAACCAGTACGCCCAGTACTCGCTGAAGCCGACCTGGTAGACTTCTTCTCTGCTCCTCTCGGCTCTGCGTGAGGTCGAAACGGCAGGGCTCACGCAGAGCAGCAGAGGAGCAGAGAACCGCCGACGAACGTCGAGCCCTCGCCTTCGCGGCGGGGGCTCTCGTGTCACCGGGGTGGCGGGGAAAGTGCCGGGGGAGGACCGTCGAACGTGACCGGAGGACGATGCACATCCTGCTGACCGACGTGCTCACCTGCCCCCGTTGCGGGCCGGAGTTCGGGCTGATCCTGCTGGCCGACCGCCTCGGCGATCGCCGCGTGCTGGAGGGGCGGCTGGGGTGCCCCAACTGCCGCGAGCAGTACCCGGTCCGGGGCGGCGTGGTGGACGTGCGTCTCCCCGGCGGCGTCGCCGACGTGGAGACGCCGTCCGCGGCAGACCCGGCGGACGCGCAGGAGGGGGCGGTGCGGCTGGCGGCGCTGCTGGGGCTCGCCGACGCGCAGGGGACGGTGCTGGTGGCCGGGCCCGGCGCCGCGCTGGCGGGCGACGTGGCGGCGCTGGTGCCGGAGCTGGAGGTGGTGGCCCTGGCGGCCGGGCCGGGTGACCTGCCCGCGCGCCCGGGCGTCACCCGGATGGTGGGGGCCCTGGCGCCGCTCCCCTTCCGCGCCGGGAAGCTGCGAGGAGTGGCGTTCACCGGAGGCGCCCCGGGAGCGGCGCTGGCCGAGGGGGTGCGCGTGCTGCAGCCGGGCGCCCGGCTGGTGGTGGAGAACGCCGCGCCGGGCACCGGTGAGGCGCTGGCTGCCCTGGGCGCGCAGGTGATCCTGGAGCAGGAGGGTACGGTGGTGGCGCGCGCGGTGGGCCAGCCCGTCCAGCTTCGGATGAACGCCGTGCGGTGACCCGTCGTTTCGGTTGCGCGGGCCGGGGGCGCGCGGGTAACTTGCCCGTACCCGGGCCGTGCCCGCGCGGCCCATGGTGGCCCCATCCGCACGCGCCGCCGGCAGGCCCCCGAAGCACCGCGCCCAAGCCCCTGACAGCCGCGAAATGTCCTGGTTCACCAAGCTGATCAACGGCCGCTCCGGGCCAGCGGCGAAGGACCCGGATTACTACGAGGAAGGCACCGTCCTTCTCAATGACGAGAAGTACCACGAGGCGCTGACCTCGTTTCGCCTTGCGCTGCGCGAAAGCCCCAACGACACCGACGTTCTGCAGCAGATCGCGGTGACGTACACGCGCATCGGGATGACCGACGAGGCCACCCGCACCTACCGCCGCGTGCTGGAGCTGAAGCCCCACGCCAGCGGCGCGCACTACGGGCTGGCGTTCCTGCTGATGCAGCAGGGGAACACCGACGAGGCCGTGGCGCACCTGCGCGCCTTCCTGGCCCGGCCGCCGCAGCACGCCACCGCGCAGCGCCACGTGGTGCACGCGCAGAAGACGCTGGCCGAGCTCACCGGCGAGGGCGAGGGCGACCCCGCCCCGCGCTCGCCCGACCTGCGGCTGGACCTCTGAGCGACGCGGCGGCGGTGCAGGGCGGCGCGGTGCGCGTGGTGCTGATGACGGCGCCCGACGCGGAAGCCGCGGAGCGAGTGGCCGGCGCGCTGGTGGACGAGCGGCTGATCGCCTGCGCCAACGTGCTGCCGGGCGTCACCTCCATCTACCGGTGGCAGGGCGCGGTGCACACCGAGGCCGAGTGCCTGGTGGTGATGAAGACGCGGGAGGCGCTGGTGCCACGGCTGCTGGAGCGTGCCGCCGCGCTGCACCCGTACGACGTTCCCGAGCTGCTGGCGTTGCCGGTGGCCGAGGGGCTCCCGGCGTACTGCCGGTGGGTGATGGACGAGACGGCGGAGAGTGACGACGACGGCTGGATGACGGCGCAGGACCCGAGC
>DASWMA010000722.1:0-5966 GCA_036399995.1 Longimicrobium sp.
CGGCGCCACCGTCCTCTGCGGCGTGCCGGCCACCTATGTGGCGCTGATCTCGGCGGCCGAGCGGCAGGGGGTGCCCGCGCACAGGCTGCGCGTGGCCGTGTGCGGCGGCGCGCCGCTGCGCGGCGAGGTGGCGCGGCGCTGGGAAGAGACCTTCGGGATCCCGCTGCGCGAGGGGTACGGCATCACCGAGTGCGGCCCGGTGTGCCTGTTCAACCGCGTGGACCGCCCCAACCGGCCGGGCACGCTGGGCTACCCCTTCCCCGGCGTGGAGGTGACGGTGCGCGGCCCGCGCGGCGAGATGGTGCTGCAGGGCGGCACCGGCGAGATCTGCGTGGAGGGCGCCAACGTCTTCCACGGCTACGTGGGCGACGACGGGCGCGCCCCCGGGCACTTCTGGGACGACGCCTTCCGCACCGGCGACCTGGGGTGCGTGGAGCCCGACGGCGCGGTGCGCTTCCGCGGCGTGCAGAAGCCGATGTTCACGCGCGGCGGCTTCAACGTGTACCCGCGCGAGGTGGAGCGCGCGCTGGAGGACGACCCGCGCATCGCCAGCGCCTGCGTGACCCCGGCGCCCGACCCGCTCCGGGAGAACGAGGTGGTGCTCACCGTCTCGGCCGCTCCCGGCGCCGACCTCGACGAAGCCACGGTCAAGGAGATCTGCCGCGAGCGCCTGGCCAGCTACAAGCAGCCCGGCGTGGTGGTGATCGAGAGCTGACCTTCCTTTCCGCCGGCGGGTCCAATCGATCACGCCGATCCACGACCGGCCGTGGGTCGAGCCGGCAACCAAGCCTCCTGAGCGCGACCACTCCACCGGCGGCTGAAGCCGCGGCAACAACGACGAAAAGCCTCGCAAACCGCGCGAGGCTTCTGCGACATCACCGCTGGCCCGGTCAGAACCAGCGGGTCCAGTTGCTCTGGTAGCGCAGGTCGCGCCCGCGGCCATAGCGGTGCGCGTCCACCCCGCCCACGTCGCTGTCGGGGAGGTTGCGCGCGTGGAAGTCCTCGGGGCGCATCTGGTGGTCGTAGCCCCACTCGCCGCCATAGCTGCCGCCGTGGCGCATCCCCGCCACCCGGTCGTACCCGCGCGCGCCGCCGTAGCCGCCGCCTGCGTATCCGCCGCCGTTCCCCGGTCCGCCGCCGGCGAAGCCCCGGTCGTAGCCGACCCTCCCCCAGCCGCCGCGCAGGTCACGGCCCGTGTACCCGCCGCCGGGCTGGTACCCCGCGTCGTACCCGCGGAAGCGCCCCTGCGACCGATCCTGGTCGATCAGCCCCCACGGCACGTCTTCGTGCGCGGCGCGCGGATAGGGCCGGCCCAGGAAGTCGGTCTCGCCCGTCTCCACGTGCTGGTTCACCGACGGGTGTGCCGCCCGCCCGAACGAGGTGTTCCACGCCCCGCCCCCGCCGTACCCCGCGTCGTAGCCGCGCATCCCGCGGTCGTAGCCGCGTAAGCCCGCGTCGTAGCCGCCGCGGCCGGCGCGGAACGTCTGGTCGTAGCGCGGCATCGGCCGCCCGGGCCCGCCCGTCCACCCGCGGTCGTAGCCGCGGAAGTTCCCCTGATCGTACCGCATCTCATCCTCCCGTTAGCGCGCCGCCCGGCATGGGCGGCGACACGCGGGATGGATCGGCAACGTCCGGGCCAGCCCTCCACCGCGCGGCTCAGCACCCCCCGCCGCCGTGCCGGTAGGTCTCGGCCCAGCCGTTCGGGCCGCGCTTGTAGATGACGTACTCCCAGCTCTCCGTCAGGGCGGTGCGCGCCACGATCTCGGGGATGCGGTCGCCGTCCAGGTCGGCCGCGTCCACGAAGACGCGCTCGAACTGCTCGTCCTCGCCTTCCTCGTGGCCCCGCGCGTGCTTCCAGGTGACCAGCGGGCGGATCGGCCCATCCGTCTGCCGCTCGGCGATCATGAACGCGGCGGCGCGTGCCCGATGGTCGGCCTCCGCATCGGAGCGGCGGATCGCGGCGGAGCCCACCAGCGCCGCGCCGCCGCCGGGGAGCGCGACGACCAGCCCCTTCACCTCGGCGTCCGGGCTCCACGACTGGCCCGTGGACTCCACTTCCCGCCGCAGCAGTACCGTCATCATCGCCCGATAGGCTGACGACGGCTCGTCCACCACCGACGGCGAGGTGGCGACCGGCGCGTCCGTGGCGATCCCGGTGCCGTGGAAGCCCCGCTCGCTGACGGCCGCGCGGGCGGTGGCGGTCAGCACCATGCACCCCTGCGCGTCGTTCTCCACGACCGTGACGGTGCCGGTGGAGCGGCCGCCGCGCAGCACGGTGTAGCCGCGCCCCGGCCTCAGCCACCGGTCGTAGAACTGCGCGGACGCCGCCGAATCGCCCGGCACCGGCTCCGCGAAGCCACCCGCGGCCGGGAGCAGCGCGAACACCTCCACCCCCGTCCCCCCGTCCTCCGCCCAGTCCACCGCCAGCAACGCATGATCCTCGCGTGCCGTCGGCCGTTCCACGTCTCCCGCGGCCGACGAATCCCCGCGCAACGGCGACTGGACGGACGGCGGATCGGCGGGCGGTGCATCCTCCCCCGCCCCGCACCCGGCGGCCAGGGCGAGCGGAGCCAGCAGCACGGCGCAAAGGCGGTGGAGCCTCATGTCGCCTCGTGTGGGTGGGGATGGAGAACGAGCCGCGGGGGAGGATCAGACTATCGACCCAATCTGCAAACGAAACGCCCCGCCCGGAAGCCGGGCGAGGCGCAGAGAACCCGCCGTGCGAGTCCGCGAAGGCGGACTTCCCGATTTTCCAGCGGCGGGTTTCAACCCGCCGTCGTGCGGACGCGAAGCCGGAGGTTCTGTCGGCAGCGCCGCGGAGTCACCCGCTCGAATCACAAAGGGATCGGCCGTCGGCGCAATCTGCAAACGAAACGCCCCGCCCGGAAGCCGGACGAGGCGCGGAGAACCCGTCGTGCGAGTCCGCGAAGGCGGACTTCCCGATTTTCCAGCGGCGGGTTTCAACCCGCCGTGCGCAACCCGCCGCCCCTGCGGACCTTCCCTGGGGCGTTCCGCCGATGCGTGCGCTCGGCTACCTCAATGCCCGCACCCGCAGTCGCTGCCGCACCCGCCCGCGCCGCCCTTGGGCGTGCGCGCCGCGGCCACCGTGCGCCACGCGCGCCGGCCCACGTAGGCCAGCGCGGCGAGCACGATCAGCCCCACCACCAGCGTCTGCATCATCTGCGCGTCCATCGTCACCTTCCCCTCAGGTGAAGCCGAGCGCCCGCCCGCCGTGGTACACCAGGAACGCCGCCCCGTAGGCCAGCCCCAGCATGTACCCGAACTGGAACGCCGCCCAGCGCATCCCCGTCCTCCCGCCGCCCGTCTCGCGCACCACCACCGCCACGGTGCTCATGCACATCATGGCGTAGACGTAGAACACCATCAGCCCCACCGCCACCAGCGGCGTGTAGACGGGGAGCCCGGTGCGCGGGCTGCGCTCCTTCTGCAGCGACTCGCGCAGCGCGCCGCTGGTCTCGTCGGCGCTGCCCACACCGTAGATGGTGCCCATGGTGGAGACGAACACCTCGCGCGCCGCCAGCGAGCTCACGATCCCCACGCCGATCTTCCAGTCGAAGCCCAGCGGGCGCACGGCCGGCTCGATCACGTGCCCCATCCGCCCCAGGATGCTGTTCGCCAGCTGCTGCTCCTGCGCGGCCTCCTCCGAGATCCCCGGCGCGGGCTGCGTCTTGGGATACGTGGCCAGCGCCCAGAGCACGATCGAGAGCGCCAGGATCACCGTCCCCGCGCGCTTCAGGAACATGCTGGCCCGGTGCCCCACCGACAGCGCCAGCGACTTGATGCTGGGGAGCCGGTACGGTGGCAGCTCCATGATCAGCGGGCGGGCGCGGCCCTTCAGCAGCGTCTTCTTGAACACCGCCGCCATCGCCAGCGCGGTCAGCGTGCCCAGCAGGTACATCACCAGCAGGGTCACCCCCTGCAGGTTGAAGATCCCCGCCACGGCCACGGGCGGGATGAAGGCGCCGATCAGCAGCGTGTACACCGGGATGCGCGCCGAGCAGCTCATCAGCGGCAGCACCATGATGGTGGCCAGCCGGTCCTTGGGGTTCTCGATCACCCGCGTGCTCATCACCCCCGGCACCGCGCAGGCGTACCCCGACAGGAGCGGGATGAAGGAGCGCCCGTGCAGCCCCACGCTTCTCATGAAGCGGTCCATGATGAACGCCGCGCGCGCCATGTACCCGCTGTCTTCCAGGATCCCGATGAACAGGAAGAGGATGGTGATCTGCGGGAGGAACACCAGCACCGAGCCCACGCCGGCGATCACCCCGTCCACCACCAGCGAGCGCAGGTCGCCCTCGGGAAGCGCGCCGCCCACCGCGGTGGAAAGGAGGCCGAACAGCCCCTCCACCCACCCGATCAGCGGCTCGGCCCAGCTGAAGATCGACTGGAACACCAGCGCCATCAGCAGCACGAAGATCACCGGCCCCCACACACGGTGCAGCGCCACCGAGTCCACGTGCTCGGTGAGCGTCTTCTTCCCCGTGTGCGTCCGCTCGGTGGTGCGCTCCACCACCCCGGCGATCCAGCCGTAGCGCGCCTCGGCCTCCAGCGAGCGCGGGGTGATCCCCGCCGCCTCCACCTGGGCGCGCGCCTTCTCCACCGCGGGGGCCAGCCCCGGCACCTGCGCCAGGTGCGGCCCGATCTGCGTGACCGCCAGCAGCCGCAGCGACTCCATCGCCGCGGCGCTGGGGTTGAAGCCGCCGCGCACCAGGCACTCGTCCACCGGCGCCAGCGCCTCGGCCGCCGCGGGCGGCAGCTCGAAGCGGCGCTCGGCGGGCGGCAGCGTGGCCGCCTTCCCCACCGCCTGCTTCAGCAGGTCGATCCCTTCGCCCCTGGTGGCGATGGTGGCCACCACCGGCGCGCCCAGCTCCAGCGTGAGCTCCACCGGGTCGATGCGAATGCCGGCGGCCTGCGCGGCGTCCACCTGGTTCAGCGCGATCACCGCGGGGATCCCCAGCTCCAGCACTTGGCTGGCCAGGAACAGGTTACGCTCCAGGTTGGCCGCGTCCACCACGATCAGCACCACGTCGGGCGTGTCCACCCCCTCGGCGAGGCCGAGGAGGACGGAGAGCGCGATCTCTTCGTCGGGGCTGCTGGCGCTGAGCGAATAGGTGCCGGGCAGGTCCAGCACGGCCACGGGGTTCCCGTCGGCGTCGCGGTAGCGGCCCTCCACGCGCTCCACCGTCACGCCCGAATAGTTGCCCACGCGCTGCCGCATCCCGGTCAGCGCGTTGAACAGCGTGCTCTTTCCCGTGTTGGGGTTGCCCACCAGCGCCACATGCAGCACACCCCCGCCGCGCGCTTGGGCGGGCGAGGGTGCATCGGTGGCGACCGGCGCTCCGGCGGTTGCTACGTCCATCTACTCCACCGTGATATGCTCCGCCTCCGAGCGGCGCAGGGTCAGCATGAATCCACGCAGGCGAACCTCCAGCGGGTCGCCCAGCGGGGCCCGGCGCACCAGCTCCAGCGTGGTGCCGCGGATCAGGCCCAGGTCCATCAGCCGGCGCACCGCGTCGGCGTCGCCCTCGATGGCCGTCACCCTGCCGCGCTCGCCGGGGTCCAGCTCCGAAAGGGGGCGGGCCAACGCCTCACGCCCCCAGGGGCAGCACCGTGATGGTGCGGGCGAGCTGGTCGCCCAGCGCCAGCTTGCTCCCCTTCACCTCCAGCAGCATCCCGTTGCGGCTGTCGAGCACGCGCACGCAGCTCCCTTCGAACAGCCCCATCCCGCGCAGCCGGTGCGCCTCGCCGTGGTCGCACTCCATGCGCAGCACGGCCGCCTGGCACCCGCTGGCGCAGGCGGCAAGCGGGCACTCGTCGCAGCGCTTGGGCGCGGCGGGTGCCGGGGTGCGGCGGAAGAGGCGCTTCAGCATCGGTGCGGATGCGGCCGTGGCGAGGTGAGAATCAGTTTCAACGGACTTGAATGATATTGATTCTCAGCCATG
>DASWMA010000723.1:0-2066 GCA_036399995.1 Longimicrobium sp.
AGGCAGCCGCAACCCCTGCAACACGATCACCCGCCGCGTGTTACGCCGTTTCATCCAGGGCCCGAGTCTCGTTAAGGGCGGTCATTTCATACGGCATGCGCGTTGTCGCGTCCAGATTTCCGCGTCAACTTTGCTCCGCGACATCGCTCTCCTTTTCCCCACCGACCTCCGGAGGACTCCATGAGACTCAAGGCCCTGCTTGGCTTGACCGCGCTGCTCCTGCTCACGGCCTGCACCGTGGATCCCACTGGCCCGTCCACTTCCCGCACGACCACGGAGCTGCGGGCGGACGGCGGCGGCAACGGACAGTTCGGCTCCGGCGGCTGACCCGCCGTCCACGCCGACGCGTGGCAGAAGCGGACGCCTCGGCCGGTCCGTCACGCGACGGCCCCCGCTCCCTGCGCGAGCAACGAGACCATCTCCGCCGCGAACTGTTCGCCGGCGGGGATGGTCGCTCGCCGTTCGGAGACCACGGCGTCCACCCCGCTGAGATCGCGGCGTTCGACCGCACCGGCGAGTGCTTCCGCGCGCATTTGCGTGGCTTTGTCGCTGTGGATCTGCGCCGCCTCGGCCGCCTCCGCGGCCAGGTCCAGCGCGATCTGCCATTCCTCCAGGGCCACGGCACCGTAGGCCATGTCGAGGAATGCCGCGGCCAAGGCCTCGCGGGTGTCCAGCATGGGCACCAGCGACAGCGCCTCGGAGTGGCGCTGCAGGAACAGCGCACGATCGCCGATCCCTCCCGCCGCGCGCGCCTGGTTGGCGACCACCTTCACCGCGTGGTCGGGACGGGGGAAGTGCGGCCGCAGCGCGTCGAACACGCGCAGGGCGCGGGCGCAGTACCCCTGCTCCATCCACTCGTAGGCGATGTCGTGCGCCAGCCGCGGGAGCCGCTCCGACGAGCGGCAGGCCGCCACGGCCGCACGGGCATATTGCTCGGCTTCGGCGCGGTTCTTCTGGTCGGTGGCGACCACGAACAGGTCGTGCAACGCCATCCCCTCGTGCTCGCGCAGGCGCCAGCGCCGGCTGGTTCGGAGCGCGCGAAGGTGCAGGGCTCGCGCGGAAACCAGGTTACCACGCTGCCACAACAGGTTTCCCAGTGCGGTGAGGGCGCGGGCCTGCGTGTCGCCGTCCTTCTGTGCAACGGCCAGGCGGTACGCGCGCCGCAGCCACCGCTCGGCGGTGCGGCCCTCGCCGTGGGTGCGCAGCAGGCGGCCGGCGAGCCAGGCGTAGCGCGCCTGGGTGGGGCTGGCGAGCGCCGCCGCCTCGGCAAAGGCCAGCCCCGCGCGCACCGCGCCGTGCCCCAGCGCCCAGTCGGCCACGCACACGCACGCCCACGACAGCCGCGCCTCGCCGGCGGGGTGCGCGTTCAGCTCGCCCACGATCACCGCCAGCGGAAAGCGCACGTCGGGCTCGAGCGAGCCGGTGAGCAGCGCACGCTCCCAGGCGTCCATGAAGCCGGGGTCGAACAACCCGTCGCGCTGCCCCTCGGGCTGCGCCGTCCACAGGCGCAGCGTGCGCAGCACCTGCCACACGGCGAAGCCCACGTCGGGCGCCACCCCGGCCAGCAGCTCGGGGCCGAGAGGGGTGCCGGTGGCGATCACCGGATCGTCGGCGAGGGCAGGCGCGGCGTCTGTTTCGGCGAGCATGGACAAGGGCTCCGCGGGGCAAAAGGGGGTTTATTCTTTTCCGGCCTATTCTAAGCGGCACGAGAAGAAAAGTCCACCGCGTCAACCGACCGCCCCGCAAACGCCATCGATGGTGGTTGTGTAATGAAAGAGTACAAAGTAAGCTTTTACTCAGTCCGATTTGTCAACCGTGGCGCGGGCCGGGCCCGCGCGGAGGCCGCAATGTCCGAACGACCCCTGACCTCGCTGGAGCGGCTGCGCGAAACCGTGAGGCTGCGGGTGGAGGCCACCTCGCTGCGCGCCGTGGCGCGGCAGGTGGGGATGAGCCCCAGCGGCCTGGAGAAGTTCCTGGCCGGCGGCACCCCGTACGCGGGGAGCCGCCAGAAGCTGCAGGACTGGTGGGAGCGCGAGGGCTCGCGCCCGCGGGCCGAGGTGTCGGCG
>DASWMA010000724.1:0-6305 GCA_036399995.1 Longimicrobium sp.
GTCCAATCGTCGTGTCCGCGATCCTGATCCCGCTTCTGACCACGCTTCCCTCGTGCGGCCGGAGGGACGAAGCCGTCACCCCCCTGCGGCCGCGCGGGGTGGACATCTCGTACTGGCAGGGGCGGGTCGACTGGCGCGCGGTGGAGGCGGCGGGGATCAGTTTCGTGTACCTGAGGGCCACGGAGGGCACCACCGTCGTCGACTCCACCTTCCGCCCCCATTGGGCAGCGCTGGGGGAAACGCGCATCCTGCGAGGCGCCAGTCACCGCTTCCGCCCGGCCGGCGACGCGGCGGCGCAGGCGGAGCACTTCCTGTCCGTGGCGGCGCCTCGCAAAGGCGACCTGCCGCCGATGCTCGACATCGAGGCCGTGGACGACGTGCCCGAAGAGCGGCTGGTCCACGGCGTTCGCACCTGGCTGCGGATCGTAGAGCAGCGGACCGGGGTGCGGCCGATCGTCCAGACCCTTCCCGCCGACAGTACGGTGATCGACTACCCGCTCTGGATCGCCGAGTACGGCGTGCAGGCGCCCTCGGTGGAGAAGTGGGTGTTCTGGCAGCACTCGCAGCGGGGCAGGGTGCCGGGGATCGAGAACGTGGTGGACCTCGACTGGTTCAACGGCACGGACGCCGAGCTGCGCCGGCTGGCCATCGGCAGCGCGCCGGCAAAGCCCGTGGCCGAGCGCTGACCGCGATGGCGACTCGGCTTGGAGAGGCGTTGCGGCATCATCCGGAGAAGCACGACACGGCACGCCTGCGCCCGATACAGCCGCGAGCGAAGCGAGCCCAGGTCCCTCTCCCAGGCTGTTTTGGGAGAGGGACAGCGCGCAGCGCAGGGTGAGGGCCCCGACGGGCGCGGCGTTCGGTTGAAGGAAGCGTGCGGATGCGTTAGATTATCGTCGTTGGGCCGGGCTCCCGCTGGGGCGCCCGGCCTGTTCGTTTGCCGAAATCCGTCTCTTGATCGGGATCGCTGGATATGCTGAAGCTGGGGATCGTGGGGCTGCCCAACGTGGGCAAGAGCACGCTGTTCAACGCGTTGACCGCCGCCGGCGCCGACGCGGCCAACTACCCGTTCTGCACCGTGGAGCCCAACGTGGGCATGGTGGAGGTGCCCGACGGGCGCGTGGACCGCCTGGCCGAGGTGGTGAAGCCGCAGCGGATCCAGCGCGCCACCGTGCAGTTCGTGGACATCGCCGGTCTGGTGAAGGGCGCCAGCGAGGGCGAGGGGCTGGGCAACCAGTTCCTCACCAACATCCGCGAGACCGACGCGGTGGTGCACGTGGTCCGCTGCTTCGACGACCCCGACGTGGTGCACGTGATGGGCTCGGTCGACCCCGTGCGCGACCGCGAGGTGATCAACCTCGAGCTCGTCCTCTCCGACCTTGCCGTGGCCGAGAAGCGGCTGGAGCGGGTGCGGAAGTCGGCCCGCGGCGGCGACAAGGAGGCGGTGGCCGAGGTGGCGCTGCTGGAGCGGATGGTGGGTGCGCTGGGCGAGGGTCGCGCGGCGCGCACGGTGGAGCTGAACGACGAGGAGCGGAAGCTGATGAAGAGCTTCAACCTGCTCACCAGCAAGCCCGTGCTGTACCTGGCCAACGTGTCGGAGAACGACCTCCCCGAGGGCGACAACCCGCACGTCCACGCGCTGCGCGGCGCGGTGGAAGAAAGCGGGGAGGTGGCCCACGTGATCCCCATCTCCAGCAAGATCGAGAGCGAGCTGGCCGAGCTGCCGCAGGAAGACCGCGCCGACTTCCTGGCCAGCCTGGGGCTGGACGAGCCGGGGCTGAACAAGCTGATCCGCGAGGGCTACCGCCTGCTGGGGCTGCAGGTGTACTTCACCGCGGGCGAAAAGGAAGTGCGTGCCTGGGAGATCCCGGTGGGCGCGCGTGCGCCCGAGGCCGCGGGGGTGATCCACAGCGACTTCGAGCGCGGCTTCATCCGCGCCGAGACGGTGGGGTGGGCCGACTTCGAGAAGACCGGCAGCGTGAAGGCCGCCCGCGAGCAGGGGCTGATGCGCTCCGAAGGCAAGGAGTACGTGGTGCAGGACGGCGACATCATGCTGTTCCGCTTCAACGTGTGATCCCGTCCCGGGCCACGTACGAAATCTAACGATTCGTTAGATTTCGTACGTCCGCCGATAATGGTCTAAGGGCCGCAGGGAGATTTCTCTCTGCGGCCTTCGTGCGTTCGGGAGGGAGATCCACCGGCGGCTGAAGCCGCAGCAACAACTACGAAAAGCCTCGCAAACTGCGCGAGGCTTCGAGGGCAAGCTCGATCCTTGGCGGTCGAGTCGCACGGCCGCCGTTGAAGTCCGCGAAGGCGGACTGCGTGCCGTTGTAGCGGCGAGTTCACTCGCATATTCCCTCGTCCCGACCTCGATGCGTATCCCCCCGGACATCCTCAGCCGTCACCCTCCGCATTTCTCCCCACACCCTCCGCGCCGGCTCCCCACACGAGTTACACACTCCTGCCGACAACCGGTCCCACGGGCAAGCCGCATATTCGCATGAGAAAAGGAGAAGAGCCCGTGGTCACTCAAACGTCCGAACACGCCATCCGCGCCCTGCTGTTCCTGGCGCAGCGCCCCGAGGGCGAAGCCGTATCCGCCGAGCGCATCGCGCAGGCGCTGGGGGCGCCGGCCAACTACCTGTCGAAGACGCTGAACGCGCTGGCCAAACAGGGCCTGGTGGGGAGCACGCGCGGGCCCGCGGGCGGCTTCCGGCTGCGGGTGCCGCCCGCGCAGCTCACGCTGGCGGAGGTGGTGGCCACGTTCGACGACGTGCGCCCGCGGCCCATGTGCCTGCTGGGTGACCGCCCCTGCGACGCGCGCCACCCCTGCCGCGCGCACGCCGCGTGGGACCGGGTGAACGCCGCCATGCGCCACCCGCTGCACGCCACCACCCTGGCCGACCTGCTGGCCCCGGGCGACACCGAAGATCTCAGCGCCGCCGGCACGCCCGGCGGCGGCGACCGGGCGGCACAGGCCGCCTGACCCCTGCACCAGGGAACCACCATGAGCACGCTGCTCGAGCACGACCCGATCACCGAACCGCGCCAGACCCGCACCCCGCGCGGCGACGAGACTCCGCCCGCCCCGCGGCGCGACACCCCCTGGCTGCTGCTGGTGCTGCTGGCCGTCGTCGCCGCGGTGGCGGTGGCCGGCTGGGCCACGCGGGGAGCCCCCGCCGCGGCCGGCGCCGGCTTCCGCGCCGCCATCCCCACCCCGCAGGTGCTGGCGATCCGCGGCCAGGAGGTGGCCGAGCTCACCGCGCCGCCCATGGTGCCGAAGCCGATCACGCGCGACTACGCCACGAAGGTGATCGTGGACCTGGAGGTGGTGGAGAAGACGATGCGCCTGGCCGACGGCGTCGACTACACCTTCTGGACCTTCGGCGGCACGGTGCCGGGGAGCTTCATCCGCGTGCGCGAGGGCGACCAGGTGGAGTTCCGGCTGAAGAACCACCACACCAGCACGGTGCCCCACAACATCGACCTGCACGCCGTGACCGGCCCCGGCGGCGGCGCCGAGGCCACCATCGTGGTGCCCGGGCACCAGTCGACCTTTCGCTTCACCGCGCTGAACCCGGGGCTCTACGTCTACCACTGCGCCTTCGCGCCGGCCTCGCTGCACGTGGCCAACGGGATGTACGGGCTGATCCTGGTGGAGCCGAAGGAGGGGATGACGCCGGTGGACCGCGAGTTCTACGTGATGCAGGGCGACTTCTACACCAAGGGGGCGCACGGCGCGGCCGGGCTGCAGCCCTTCGACATGCAGAAGGCGATCGCCGAGCAGCCCGACTACGTGGTGTTCAACGGCTCGGTGGGCTCGCTGACCGGCGACAACGCGCTGAAGGTGCGCACGGGCGAGACGGTGCGGCTGTTCGTGGGCAACGGCGGGCCCAACCTGACCAGCTCGTTCCACGTGATCGGCGAGGTGTTCGACAACGTCTACACCGAGGGCGGGTCGGTGGCGCAGCACAACGTGCAGACCACCACCATCCCCGCCGGCGGCAGCGCCATCGTGGAGTTCCGCACCGAAACGCCGGGCAAGCTGGTGCTGGTGGACCACGCGCTCTTCCGCGCCTTCCACAAGGGCACCGTGGGGCTGATGCAGGTGGAGGGCGACCCGCTCCGCAGCGCCTTCTCGGGCCAGGTGAGCAGCGGCCCGTACACCGCCGCCCCTGCCCGGCGGTAAACCAAAATGAGCGCGGGGAGCCCCACGGCTCCCGCGCTCCCGCTTCATCCGACCCTGGACGCAACGCCTGACCCCGGCCCGATCCGATGCGCGCCTCCACCTTCCTTCTCGCCCTGGCCCTGTGCCTGCCGCGCCCCGCGGCGGCGGCCGGCGCGCCGCCGGCCGAGATGGCGCGCATCCCCGGCGGGCGCTACGTGCCGCTGTTCGTGAACGGCCGGCGCGAGGTGACCGTGCGCTCCTTCGCGCTCGACCGGCGGCCCGTGACCCGCGCCGACTACCTGGCCTTCGTCCGCGCGGAGCCGCGGTGGCAGCGCGGGCGGGTCCGCCCCGCGTTCGCCGGCGCCGGCTACCTGGCCGCGTGGCCCGCCGATCTCTCCGTGGGGAGCGCGGCCGACGCGCGGCGGCCAGCCACGCAGGTGAGCTGGTTCGCGGCGCGGGCCTACTGCGCCGCTCGCGGCAAGCGCCTCCCCACGACGGACGAGTGGGAGTTCGCCGCGCGGGCCAGCGAGATATCGGTGGACGCATCGCGCGACCCCGCGTTCGTGGCGCGGCTGCTGGCGATGTACACCTCGCGTGCGGTCCGCGGCGGCGCGGTGGGGTCCACCTTCCGCAACGCGTACGGCGTGTGGGACCTGCACGGGCTGGCGTGGGAGTGGACGCACGACTTCAACTCCCTGCTGGTCTCGGTCGACTCGCGCGCCACCTCGGGGCGCGACCACCCGCTCTTCTGCGCCGCCGGGGTGATCGGTGCCACCGACCCCAACAACTATCCCGCCTTCCTGCGCTACGGATACCGCGCCGCGCTGGAGGGCCGCACCGTGGCGGAAAGCCTGGGCTTCCGCTGCGCACAGGACATCTGAGCCATGACCGCGCTTCTCCGCCGCTCCGCCCTGA
This sequence comes from Longimicrobium sp., assembly GCA_036399995.1. Lineage (GTDB taxonomy): Bacteria > Gemmatimonadota > Gemmatimonadetes > Longimicrobiales > Longimicrobiaceae > Longimicrobium. The sequence goes on from DASWMA010000724.1 coordinate 5,084, forward strand.
TCGTGCTGGCCGCGCTCGCCGCGTGCGGCCGGGGCCCCGCCGCAAGCCCGCACGCCGCCGGCACCGTGTCGGACTTCTCGGTCTACGACCTGGAGACGCCCTGGCGCGACCAGGCGGGGGAGAGCCGCCCGCTGCGCTCGCTCGCCGGCCGCGTGCAGGTGGTGGCGATGACGTACACGCACTGCGGCCACACCTGCCCGCTGATCGTGGCCGAGCTCAAGCGCCTGGAGGCCGAGCTGGCGCCGGACGAAGCGGGCCGCGTGGGTTTCGTGCTCTTCTCGCTCGACCCGGCGCGCGACACGCCCGGGCGGCTGGCTGAATACGCCGGGCTCGCCCGCCTGTCGCCCCAGCGGTGGACGCTGCTGACCTCGACCGACGAGCAGGTGCGCGAGCTCGCGGCGCTGCTGGCCGTCCGCTACCGGCCCGAGGGTGCGGGCGAGTTCTCGCACTCCAACAGCTACCTGGTGCTCGACGCAGAGGGCCGCGTGATCTTCCGCCGCGACGCGCTGGACGGTGGCATCGACGAGCCGCTGGCGCAGATCCGCGGCGCCCTGCAGCCGCGGCAGGCCGAGTGACGCGGAGGCGCAGGAAAGAGCCGGTTAGGTGAGCCTGTGCCAGGCGCAAACCATCGGAATCCCGTGGTTTCGGTCAGCAAGCCATGGCGTCAGGAGCGAATTCAATACAGATTTACGGATCTGTACCAAATCGGCAGAAACAAGTGGTTAAACTTTCGTGTCGAGGCGCATTGTGCGCTGCAACGGCGGCGATTACACGCCTGTTCCGCTCCCCGATCCCAGTCCTCTGCCGGCCCGTCGAACGCCTTCTCCCGATGACGACTACGATGACCGCTTCTCGATCGACCTTTCGAGCCGCCGCCTGCGCGGCCGCGGTGCTGCTGGCTGCCGGCTGCGCTCACCCGCCGCTTCCCGCGCCGATCAACACCAGCCGGCTGGGGCTGACCAAACCGGCGGGCACGGTGCCCAAGGGCGTGGTGCAGCTCGAAACCGGCTACAGCCGCGCGCGCCTGGACCAGCGCACCCGCCACGGCTTCGGCGAAACGCTGGTGCGCGTGGGGCTGGGCCCGCGCACCGAGGTGCGCGGCGGCATCTCCACCTACCTCAGCACCGTGACGCCCGCCGCCACGGTGCAGGGGGTGGGCGATGCGTCGCTCAGCGTGAAGCACCGGCTGCTCACCAACGCCGGATGGGTCCCGGCGCTGGGG
>DASWMA010000725.1:0-16233 GCA_036399995.1 Longimicrobium sp.
GCTTCCCCACGGGTTCTTCACGCCGGGGTGCTGCGCGCTGAACAGGTACCAGTCGCGGTAGCGCGACTGCGGGTTGCGCACGGCGTCGCGGAACCACGGGTTCTCGCTGGAGCTGTGGTTCAGCACCATGTCTACCAGCACGTGGATGCCGCGGCGGTGCGCCTCGGCCATCAGCCGCTTGAAGTCGTCGTTGGTGCCGTACTCGCGGTCCACGCGGTAGTAGTCCACCACGTCGTAGCCGTGGTAGCTGGGCGACTCGGCGATCGGCATCAGCCAGATGCACCGGGCGCCCAGGTCCCGCTGCGTGGCGGGGTTGCCGTCGTTGATGTAGTCGAGCTTCCCGATCAGCCCGTTGAGGTCGCCCACCCCGTCGCCGTCGCTGTCGGCGAACGAGCGGACGAACACCTCATAGCAGGTGGCGCCGCGCGTCCAGGGCGCGGCCGGCGCGGCGGCCTGGCCCTGCGCCGCGGCGGGGCCGGCGACGAGGGCGGCGGCGAGGGATGCGAGTGCGATACGGCGCATCTGCAGTCCTTTGGGGTGGCTCATCCCCGGGATGGCCCGGGCCGGATCTCGTTTCAGTTGCGGCTCTAGCTGCGGCGCTGCACCCGCGGCATCGCGCCCTCTCCGGTCGCCTTAGGGCGCCCACCTCTCCCGTACCGGGAGAGGTTGCGAGGGCGATCTCTGCTCGTTTTCACCGGGCTTCGGCACATTCGAACATCGATGTCGCCCCCCGTAGCCGCAGCGATTCCCCGCGAGGCCTGCTTCCGTGCTCCGGCACCGCGGCTGAGCAGATGCCGGTAGTCCGCGAAGGCGGACTTCGTGTAGTTGTTGCAGCGAATTCATTCGCCCTGCTCCCACCGGGCGGTCTCCCTGCTCTGCCGGGCGGTCCCCCTGCTCCTGCCCGGCGGTCCCTGCTCCTGCCGGGCAGTCCCCCTGCTCCTGCCCCCGGCGGTCCCCTGCTCCTGCCAGGCGGTCTCCCTTCTCTGCCGGGCAGTCCCCCTGCTCCTCCCGGGCGGTCCCCCCTACCGGGCGGTCCCCCTGCTCCTGCCCGGGCGGTCTCCCTGCTCTGCCGGGTGGTCCCCCTGCTCCCACCGGCCAGCCTCCCTGCTCGCACCCGGCCAGCCTCCCTGCTCCCACCGGCCAGCCCCTGCTCCCCCCCCAGCCAGTCCCCCGGCACCCGCTCAGCCCCTGCTCCCCAGCCAGTCCCCCGGCACCCGCTCAGTCCCTGCTTCCCCGCTCGTTGCTCCCCCGCTCCTCCGAACGGAACAGCCAGCGGTAGGCGGCCGGGAACTCGCGGCGCCAGAACCATTCGGAGTGCCGCCCGTCGTCGGGCGCGGCGGCGTGGATGTCGACACCCGGGCGCCACCCGGCGGCCACCAGCGTGTCCACCATCCGCTGCTGGTCGTCCAACACGACGCGGGGGCGGTCCGGCGGCCCCTCCATCCCGCCGCTCAGGAAGTACATCCGCGGCCGCGCCGCCGGCCGGGCGTTGCGCGCCGCCACGAACACCGAGTCGCTGAACCAGAGCGAGGGGGAGAAGACGCCGGCCTGCCCGAAGACGCCCGGGTGGCGCAGCGCCGCGTGGAGGGAGATGAGCCCGCCCATGCTGGAGCCCATGACGCCCGTGTGCTCGCGCCCCGCCCGGGTGCGGTAGGTGCGGTCGACGTACGGCTTGAGGGTGTGCGCCAGGAAATCGACGTACCCGTCACCCTCGCCGCCGCCGGCGCGCGGATGCCGCCACGGCGAATACTCGTTCATCCGCCGCTGCTGCCCGTTGTCCACCGCCACCACGATCACGCCGGGGTCGCCGGCGGCGTGCAGCGAGTCGAGCACCTCGTCCAGGCCCCACTCGCCCGCGTAGCTGGTGCTGTCGTCGAACACGTTCTGCCCGTCGTGCATGTAGAGCACGGGGTAGCGCTTGCCGGACGTCGCATAGTCCGGCGGCAGGTAGACCCACACCCGCCGCGTGCGCCCGAGCTGCGGGATCGCGAACGCGGTGTCGAGCACCGTTACCGTCGGCCTGCGGGTCGATCGCCGCACCACGATCTTCGCCGGGTCCTGCCAGGCGGCGACCGATCCGGTCCACATCGCGGCTCCGTTCGGCGGGATGACGAAACGCCGGTTGGGGATGCCGCCGCCCACGCTGTCCGTCTCCGCCTGTTCCCAGCGGCCCAGCGCGAACTTGAACTCGATGGGCCCGCGGACGGACGCCGGGAAGGTGATCGCGTATTCTCCATCCGCGCCCTTCACCAGCCGGTAGGCGGAATCGGCGGGGTTCCACGCGTTGAAGCTGCCGGCCACGTGCACGCTGGCCCCCGCGGGCGTCGCCGCCGGAACGCGGACGCGCATCGTGAGCTGCGCATCCGTCTCCGTGGCGTCCAACGCGCAGACGGCGGCCGCGAGCAACGCGGCTGAGGCTCGATGGACCCGCATCATCGCCCCCCGTCGGCCGGGCCCGCGGGGCGGATGCGGATCGCCTGTCCGCCGCCGGGGGCCATCGTCACGCTCAGCCGCGAGGCCGAGGTCACGTTCTGGCGCGAGGTCGCGATCTCGAGCGGGTTGTGCCGCCAGTTGGCGCGCGACCCGTCGGCATAGATCTCGGCCACGTAGCGCCGGCCGGGCGTCAGGAACGAGAGCGGCACGTCGAACGCGCGCGGCTCCTCGTCGGTGATCGCGCCCACGAACCACTGGTCGGCGCCGCGCTGCTTGCGGGCCACGATCACGTAGTCGCCGATCTCGCCGCTGATCACGCGCGTGGTGTCCCAGTCCACGGCCACGTCGCGGATGAACTGGAAGGCGGGCTGCCCCTGGTAGTTCTGCGGGAGGTCGGCCGCCATCTGCAGCGGCGAGTAGACCACCACGTACAGCGCCAGCTGCTTGGCCAGCGTGGTGCGCGGCCGCGCCTCCTCGGGCGTCCTGGGGGTGCCGTTGGCGCTCTTCACCAGCAGGTCGAAGATCCCGGGGGTGAAGTCCATCGGCCCCATCAGCATCCGCGTGAAGAAGAGGATGGTCTCGTGCTCGGGCGGGTTGCCGCCTTCCCCGCCCCACGCGTTGTACTCCATCCCCCGCGAGGCCTCGCGCGTCATCATGTTGGGCCAGGTGCGGCGCTCGCCGGTGTCCTTGACCGGCTCGTGCACGTCGAGCGTGATCCCGTGGCGGGCGGCGGTCTCGATCACGCGGCGGTGGTGGCGCACCATGTACTGCCCCTGGTGCGCGTGCCCGTGCTCCGTCCGGTCGCCCACGTAGCCGGTCTTCACCGCGCGCACCCCCACGCGCTGGTACAGCGCCATCGCGCTGTCGAGCTGCCGCTCGTAGTTGCCGATCATCGTCGCCGTCTCGTGGTGGCCGATAAGCGTGAGCCCCCGCTGCCGCGCATAGGCGGCGACCGCGGGAAGGTCGAAGTCCGGATACGACTGCGTGAAGGAGAAGTTCGCCTTCCCGGTGTTGAACCAGTCGATCTCCCACCCCGTGTTCCATCCCTCCACCAGCGTTCCGCCGAAGCCGTTGGCGGCCGCGAAGTCCAGGTACCGCTTCGTGTTCTCCGTCGTCGCCCCGTGCTTGGGACCCGAGCCCCACGTCTCGAGGTTGATGTGCATCGACCACCAGATCCCGTTGTACTTCATCGGGCGGATCCACCCGGTGTCCGCAATCCGGCTGGGCGGGTTCAGGTTCAGGCCCAGGACAGAGGGGACCAGGTCCTCCACCCGGTCGGCCAGCTGGATCGTCCTCCACGGCGTGACGAACGGCGCACGCCCGCGCACCGCCACCCCGTCGGCCCACTTCGCGAGCGTGGAGCGCAGGGTGCGGCCCCCGACGTTCGCGAGGTACATCCCCGCGTAGTCCACCAGGTTCGCCTCGTGGATCACCACGTAGACGCCGCTGGTCATCCGCATGGTCAGCGGCGTCTGCACCGTGTCCACGCGCGAGAGCGGACCCGACGAGTAGAGGATCTCCTGCCGGTCGGGCTCGGAGCGGTTGGCGGGGATCCACCAGGTGCGGGCGTTGTCGGCCAGGGCGAACTCGGTGAGCTCGTCCATCATCTCGTAGTCGGCGAAGCCGGCGCTGTCGGCCACCTCGTAGCGGAAGCCCACGCCGTCGTCGAACACGCGGAAGACCACCGCGAAGCGGCGCCCGGGCGCCCGGTCTTCGGCCACGTTGACGCGAAGCTCGTTGTGACGGTCGCGCACGCGCGCCACCTCGCCCCACGGCTGCGTCCACACGCGGTTCGCCGAGTCACGCGTGGTGCCGGTGATGCGGAGCGCGCTCCGCAGCGTGTCGCCGCCGCGGAAGGCGAAGCCCAGACGCGACGGCTGGATCACGAGCGCCCCGTCGCGGCTGATGCCGTAGTACAGCGCCCCCTCGCGCACCTCCACCGTCACCCGGGTGTGCCCGCCGGGCGAAGCGACCCCGTGCCGCTGCGCGCCGGCCGCAGACGCGAACGTCGCCGTCGACGCCAACGCCACGATCACCGACAGGGAGCGGGCCACCGCCCGCGGCCGTCTCTGCATCTGCCACCCTCTGCAAGGCTGGAATGGACCGGCGCCGGGGCTCACGAGCGAGCGGGCCCCCGGCGCCCCAAGCGCCCTGCAGCCCCGCCGCGGTCGCGGCGGAGCTGCAGGAGGTTGCGAACGCTGCCGCAAGGCCCGGCCACGCTCAGTTGGTGTAGCCCGGGTTCTGCGTCAGGTTGGGGTTGGTGATCAGCTCCGTGGCGGGGAGCGGATAGACGTTGCGGAACGCCTCGGTGGTGCGCCCGGCCTTCACGCCGCCCTTGAACGCCCACACCCCGTTGGTGGTGAAGCGGTTGAAGCGGATCAGGTCGGTGCGGCGGTGGCCCTCCCACAGCAGCTCGCGCGCGCGCTCGTCCAGGATGAAGTCGAGCGTGAGGTCGGCCGCGGTGATGTTGCCGCTGGCGTTGCCGTAGGCCCGCTGCCGCAGCGCGTTCACGTAGCTCACCGCCTGCGCGGTGGAGCCGCCGCCGCCCCGCACCACCAGCTCGGCGTACATCAGGTACGCGTCGCCCAGGCGGAACATCGGGTAATCGGTGTCGGTGAACTCGGGGTGCGACCCCGCCACGCCGGCCGAGGTCACGTTGCGGTACTTGGGCGCGCCCAGCCCCTGCTGGAAGGCGGTGATGTCGTTGATCGCCACCGTCTGCCCCTGCGTGAAGAACACGGTGCTGCGCACGTCGGCGTTGTTGATCCCGCCGGGGTAGATCGACAGGATCTCGGGCTTCACCCGGAGGCCCCACCACCCGCCGTTGATCCCCCACTGGGCGGGCGACATGTCGCCGCCCACGCTGGCGTGGATCAGGAAGGTGGTGCCGCCGTACGACTGCTGGCGCGTGCCGTCCTGCGTCACGGCGAAGATGATCTCGGGCGAGGTGTGGTTGTCGGCCAGGAAGAGGCGCCGGTAGCTGGGGTCGAGCGTGTAGGCCCCCAGGATGCTCTCCAGCGCGGCGCGCGCGTCGGCGTTGCGGTTCTGGCCGGTGTACACGGTCGCGTTCATCAGCACCTTGGCCAGCAGCATCTGCACCGCGCCCTGGTCGGCGCGGCCGTACTGGCCGGTGTGCGCGGCCGGGAGCTGCGTGCGGATCGCCTGCAGCTCGCTCACCACGTATTCGAAGATCTCGGCCCGCGTGCTCTGCTGCGGCGGGGTGGTGCCGACGGGGAAGTCTTCCTTCACCAGCGGGATGTTGCCGAACAGGTCGATCCCGTGCCAGTAGCTGAGCGCGCGGAGGAAGCGCGCCTCGGCGCGGTACTGCGCGATCTCGGCGCGCAGCTCGGTGCTCACGTTGCGCTCCGACAGCCGCTCGTCGGTGGTCTGCCGCAGGAACTCGTTGGCCATGGCCACCTGGAAGAAGATCCGGTAGTACATGGACCCCAGGAACTGGTTGGAGGTGCTCCAGAGCTGGGTGTTCAGCTGCTGCACGCCGTCGTCGCCCCAGGCGATCACGGCCTCGTCGGTGGGGAGCTCCTGCATCTGCCACAGCAGGCGCACGTACTGCGAGAAGCCCTCGTCGATCCCCTGGATGTCGCCCTGCCCGGCCGGGCCTTCCTGCCCGGTCACCGACAGGCCGGCGTAGATCTTGGCGATGAACGACCGGTACGAGCTGGGGTCGCGGAAGACGTTCTGCTCGGTGACGGTGCTCTCGGGCTCCAGCGTGACGTCGGTGCAGCCGGAGGCGCCCACCCACAGGGCCGCCGCGGCGGCGATCGTCATCGCCCTGCACGCTTTCTTGAACATGGTTGTCCGTTCCTCGAGTATGTTGAACGGGCGGCGGCGCCGCCCTCGCGGTTCGTGGTTGCGGTCGCGCGTCAGAACGCGAGGCTGACGCCGGCCGTGAAGGTGCGCGAGCGGGGATAGACGTTGTTGTCGACCCCGTTCAGCCCGCCCTGCGGGTCGACCCCGCTGTAGCCGGTGAGCGTGAACACGTTCTGCACGGTGCCGTACAGCCGCGCGTTGTCGAGCCCGCGCACGCCGCTGAAGGTGTAGCCCAGCGTGAAGTTGTCCATGCGCAGGAACGAGGCGTCTTCCACGTACACGTCCGAGAAGTACTGCGCGGTCTGGAAGCCGGTCTCGAGCACCGAGCGGTGCAGGTTGTTGGGCGCCCCGCCGCGCAGCGCCGAGTAGTGCCCCAGGTTCGACGCCACGTTGTTGTAGGCGTAGTTCCCCACCTGCGCGCGCAGCGTCAGGCCGGCGTCCCAGCTCCCCAGGCCGAACTGCGAAGTGTGGCCGAAGCTCCACCGCGGCGCCGCCGAGTGGAAGGGGACGCGGTCGTTCTGGTCCACGTTCCCGTCGCCGTTGATGTCCTCGTACAGGTCCTTCTCGTCGATGTTGCCGCTGTTGTTGCGGTCGCCGTACACCGGCTTCCCGTTCTCGCGGATGTGGCGGTACACCAGGAACGAGTTGACCGGCACCCCGGGCTGCAGCACCTGGATGTTGCTCCCCACGCCCCCCGAGATCCCGCCCACCAGGATGCGCTCGCTCCCCACCGTGTTGATCCGCACCAGGCGGTTCTTGTTGGTGGCCGCGTTGAACGAGGCGTCCCAGGTGAGGCCGCGGTCCAGCACGCGCGCGTTCAGCCCCAGCTCCAGGCCGCGGTTGCGCATGCTGCCGATGTTGGTGGTGACGAAGTTCGACAGGTTGGTCCCCGCCGCCGTCGGCACGCTGAAGATCAGGTCGTCGGTCTTCTTGTCGTAGTAGTCGACGGTGCCGGTGATGCGGTTGCGGAAGAGGCCGAAGTCGAGCCCCGCGTTGTACGAGGTGGTCTCTTCCCACTTGATGCGCTCGTCCACCGCGCTGGGGCGGATGGTGGGAAGGAACTGGTTGCCGAACTGCGCCTGCGCGGTGGGGAGCGAGAAGCGGTAGCTCGACAGCCACAGGTAGTTGGCGAAGTCCTGGTTCCCGTTCACCCCGTAGCTGAGGCGCACCTTCAGGTCGCTCAGCGGGCCCAGCTGGTCGGGCATCCACGGCTCTTCCGACAGGCGCCAGGCGAAGGCGGCCGAGGGGAAGGTGCCCCACTGGTTGGCGGGCCCGAAGCGCGACGAGCCGTCACGGCGCACCGACAGGGTGAGCAGGTAGCGGTCCTTCAGGTTCCAGTTCATGCGGGCGAAGCCCGACACCATCCGCCACTCCTGCACGTCGAGCGAGGTGCGCTCGGTCTGCGCGGCGATGGTGCCGTTGGGGCCCGTCACGTCGGAGGAGAGGTTCTGCGCGAAGTAGTGCGGGTACTCGTCGCGGGTGGTCTCGTACGAGTAGCCGCCGGTGAGGTCGAAGTTGCTGTCCAGGTTGTCGAAGGCGCGCGCGAACCTGCCGTACACGTCGAGCACCGTGCCCAGCCGCGAAGGCTCGCGCCGGGTCACGCTTCCGCCGTTGCTGCCGCGCACCGCGATGGGGGTGAAGATCGTGCGGTCGGTCTGCGTGAAGTCGTACCCCGCCCGCACCGTGCCGGTGAAGCCGCGCAGGAAGGGGACGTCGTAGTTCGCCTCGATGTTCCCCAGGCTGCGGGTCGAGGTCGAGCGGTCGCTCACCAGCGCCAGGTCGGCGAGCGGGTTGTTGGGCCCCTGCGGGTTGCTCCACTGGAAGAAGTCGTCGCCGTCCATCACCGGCTGGGTGGGCGCGAAGCTCAGCGCGCTGCCCAGCACCGCCTGGGGGGTGAAGGCGTCGTTGATGCGCGAGCCGCGCACGTTGGCGCGCAGCCGCAGCGTGTTGCTGAACAGCTGCTGGGTGTAGCTCCCCGCGGCCGACAGGCGCCGCGTGTCGGTGCCGCGCAGGATCCCCGCCTGGTCGAGGTAGCCCAGCGACAGGCGGTAGTTCATGGCGGGCCCGGTGCCGGTGATGGCCAGGTTGTGGTCCTGCCCGCCGGCGTTGCGCATCACGGCCTCGCGCCAGTCGGTGCTGGCGTTGCCCAGCATGTTGACCGCCGCGGGCGCGTGCTGCTGCACCGCCGCGCGGAACTCGCTGGCGTTCAGCAGGTCGGCCTGGCGGGTCACCCGCGAGGCCGAGATCGAGCCGCTGTACGAGAACGCCGCCCCGCGCGCACCCGTGCGGGTGGTCACCAGGATCACGCCGTTGGCCCCGCGCGACCCGTAGATGGCCGTGGCCGAGGCGTCCTTGAGCACCGTGACGCTCTCGATGTCGTTGGGGTTCAGGAACGCCAGCGGGTTGCGCTGCTCGCCGATCTCGTTGGGGTTGTTGCTGAACGCGGTGCGCCCGGTCACCAGCCCGCCGCCGGCCTGCAGCGGCACGCCGTCGACCACGAAGAGCGGCTCGTTGCTGGCGTTGACCGAGGTGCCGCCGCGGATGCGCACCGAGGTGCGGCCGCCCGGCTCGCCGCTGTCGATCACCTGCAGCCCCGGCACCTTGGCCTGGATCAGCTGCTCGGGGCTCACCACGCGGCCGGTGTTGAACTGCTCGGGGGTCACGGTGATCACGCTCCCCGTGCGGTCGCGCGCGCGCTGCTCGCCGTAGCCGATGGCCACCACCCCCTGCAGCGCCAGCGAGGCGGTCTGCAGGGTGAAGTTGGCCGTGGCGGCCTGCCCGGCGGCCACGCTCACCTCCTGCGTGCCCGCGCTGTGGCCGATCACGGTGGCGGTCACCCGGTGGCTTCCCGCGGGGACCCCGCCGATGCTGTAGCGCCCGTCGGGGCCGGTCACCGCGCGCAGCGAGCGCCCGACGACGCTCACGGTGGCGCCCGGCAGGGGGCGCGCCCCGTCTTGCGAGGTCACGCTGCCGGTGATCTGTCCCGTCTGTGCGTAGAGCGGGCTCGCCGCGAACAGCGCGGCGATCAGGCTCATGACGACTCTCCGCCTCATGGTGGCTCTCCGAAGGGGGTTGGTCGGCAGCCCGCCGGGCTGCGTGAGAGGTGGTGTGGGCGCCGGGCCCACGGGGTGCGACCTGGGCCGGCGCGCGGCGCGCCGGCGGGTGGAGACGGACGACGCGGATGCGCCGCGTGAATCGCCCTCCCTGGAGGGTTCCACGAGGCCGTCCGGCCGTTTGTCAAAACTTCCAACAAATCCTGCGCGACGATCCCGCGTTGCGCTCCGTCATCCTCTTTGCTGGAGCCGCGGGAGGCGTTCTCCGTTTTGTTAACAAAACCGACAAATTGGCCGGCCGGCAAATTCCGGGGGTGGCCCGGATGGCCGGTGGAGCGTCGGGTGCTGTGCGGTTCGGGAGCCCTGCGGTACGTCGGCAAGCCTACGGATTGGATAACGGAATCGTAATCTTTCGCACTTTCCGTGTCAACAAGATTCGTCGTGATCACGACCGAATCGCCCCCTCCACCACCCGGCGAGGACGTCTCCACGGCCACGGCGGGGTGATGACGGCGGCAGGTGCGCGACCGGGTGGCGACGTGGAGACGCGGGGGACGGACGAGCGGTTCGCCGGGCCTTTCGGTGTCTCCGTGTGACAATTGCAATGGAGGGGACGGACGGCGATCCTTCCGCGAACGGGACGGCGCGCCGCGGGACCGGACTTCTGACGAGCGGGGGTGCAGGTGGCGGAGGAACCAGGGTGGGTGGACGCGCTGCTGGGCCCGCGCGGACGGGAGCTGCTGGAGCGCCTGGCGGGCGAGCCGCTGACGCGCGACGCGGAGATCCGGGTGATCACGCAGCTTCGCGGCGAGTACCCGGCCGAGCTGGTGACCGCGGCGGTCACGCAGGCCAAGCTGCGCGCCCGCGCCCGGGCGAAGTTCGCCCGCGCCGACCACATGCTCTTCACCGCCGACGGGCTGGAGCAGGCGTCCACCGAGGCGATGTCGCGCAACCACGCGCGGCGCTACGCGGGGGTCGAGCGCGTGGCGGACCTGTGCTGCGGGATCGGCGGCGAGCTGATCTCGCTGGCGGCGAACTCCGCCGTCCTGGCGGTGGACTACGACCCCGTGCACATCCGCCTGGCGTGCTTCAACGCGGAGGCGAACGGGGTGGGCGGGCGGGTGGACTGCGTGCAGGCGGACGTGCGCGAGGTGGGGCTGGACGGGATCGGCGCCGCGTTCGTGGACCCGGCGCGGCGCGCGGGCGGGAAGCGCCTGGGCCCCGGCGCCAGCGACCCGCCGCTGGAGTGGTGCTTCGCGCTGGCCGAGCGGATGCCGGTGGGGATCAAGGCCTCGCCCGCGCTCCCGCTGGAGCTGGTGCCGCCGGGGTGGGAGGTCGAGTTCGCGTCGGAGCACGGCGAGCTGAAGGAATCGGTGCTCTGGTCGCCCGCGCTGGCCACCACGGGCCGGCGGGCGACGCTCCTTCCCGACGGGCACACGCTGGTGCGCGAGGAGGGGGACGAGGTGCCGGTGCGCGCGCCCGGGGGCTGGCTGCTGGACCCCGACCCCGCCGTCACCCGCTCGGGGGCGGTGGAGGCGCTGGCCCGCTCGCTGGGGGTGTGGAAGATCGACGAGCAGATCGCCTTCCTCTCCGGCGACGCCGGGGTGCGCACCCCGTTCGCGCGGACGCTGAAGATCGAGGCGTCGGCGCCGTGGAACCTGAAGCACCTGCGGCAGCGGCTGCGCGAAATGGACATCGGCACGGTGGACATCCGCAAGCGCGGCTCGGCGGTGGACGTGGACGAGGTGCACCGCAAGCTGAAGCTGGCCGGGAGCCGCGCCGCCACCGTGGTGCTCACCCGCGTCGCCGACCGGCCCTGGATGCTGGTGTGCACCGACCCGCCGCCGGGGTGACGTCCTGCAGATCCGGGATTTCAGCGGCTGTGCCGGCACTGCCGGGCTCACACGGAGGAACGGAGGAAGCGGAGGAACGTCGTCCGCGGTTCCTCCGCTCCCTCCGGGGATCGGAATCCCATGAAAAGGGGCGGGGGAACGGAATGCTCCGCTCCCCCGCCCCTTCTGCACCCGTCAGCTCAATCGCACGCGGTCACGCGGGCAGGAAGAGCCGGCGCGCGCACGCACGCCGGCATGGAGCACCGCCCCGCTCAGCCCTCGGCTTCGGCGAAGGGGACGCCGGTGCGCTCGGCCACGCGGCGCAGCGCCTCCACCACGGGGCGGATCACCGGGATGCCGCGGTCGCGCCTCGCCTCTTCGATCGTGCGGTTGAAGTCGCCGGGGATCTGCGGGCCCGTGGTGCCCACGGCCGGGCGGGTGCCGCGCATGGTGCGCACCCAGTCGTCCACCTGCATCCGGAACTCGCGCGGGTCGGCGAAGGCCGAGATCCGGAAGGCGCCGAACATGTGCCCCACCCCCGCGCCCACCGAGCGCGCCGGCGGCGGAAGGTGCGCGGGGAACGGCGGCGGGAACGGCCCCCAGTTGGCCCCCGGGAGCGCGGCGGCAAGGAGGTCGACCAGCGCGGCCAGGCAGTACCCCTTGTGCCCGCCGTGCTCGCGATCGCCGCCCAGCGGCAGGAGGGCGCCGCCGTTCAGCATCTCGGCGGGGTCGGTGGTCATCCGGCCGTCGCGGTCGATGGCGCACCCCGCGGGGATCGGCTCGCCGCGCCGGGCCGCGTCTTCCACCTTGCCGAACGCCAGCGCGCTGGCGGTGAAGTCCATCACCACGGCCGGCTCTTCGAGCCCGGGAAAGGCGATGGCCATGGGGTTGGTGCCCAGCATCTTCTCGGCGCCCCAGAGCGGCGCCACCTGGGGCGGCGAGTTGGTCATCGCCCACACGATCAGCTCGCGCGGCAGGCCCTGCAGCGCGTAGTACTCGCCCACGCCGAAGTGATTGCTGTTGCGCACCGCCACCCAGCCGGTGCCCACCGCCTCGGCCTTCTCCATCGCCATCCGGTTGGCGCGGGGGCCCACCACCAGCCCCAGCCCGTTGTCGCCGTCCACCGTGGCGGTGGAGGGCGACTCGCGCACCACGGTCACGTTGGGGCGCGGGTTGATGCGCCCCAGCTCGAGCATCTCGTGGTACTGGGGAAGCCGCGCCACCCCGTGCGTGTCGATCCCGCGCAGGTCGGCCGAGGCCAGGACGTCGGCCGCCATCCCCGCGTCTTCCTCCGGCACCCCGCAGGCACGGAAGACGGCGGCGGAGAACTCGCGCAGCCGCTCCGGGGGAAAGGTTTCGATCCCGGCGGCGCGCGGGGAGGTGATGGTATCGGTCACGGGTTCCTGGGGTTCGGTTCGGGTCCCTCGTCTCACGCGCCACCGGGACAGCGGGCGGGGACCGTTGGTGATGTGCCAGCTTCGCCGCAGGCGGGCGTCTTTGTTCCGGAAGCTGGATCCAGGGCGCGTGAGACGGCTGGATTCCCCGCCCTGGGACTGCTAGGTTAGGATCTCCCGTTTCCAGACGCAACCCGCACCAGAGAGGGCAGATGCGAAAGCTCCGGCTCGACCTCGACGCGCTCGCCGTGGATTCGTTCCGCACCACCCGCGCGGAAGACGGGCGTGGCACGGTGAACGCGCACTACGCGTATACCAACACGCGCCCCACCTGCTGGTACCACTGCACGTACCTGGGGCCCAGCTGCGAAGCGTGCGTGCGCGACGGCGCGGCGGCGTGAGCCGCGGGCGTGGTGGCGCATCGCTCGCCGGCGCGCCGCCGCGCCTTCAACGACGTACCGGGGAATGGTGCCCACGAACCGGCACCGCACGGACGACGTTTCGTGAATCTACCCACACATCAGGGAAAAGCCCATGAGCAAGCTGCGCCTCGACACCGACGACCTGCGGATCGACTCGTTCCCGACCGACGCCACCGACCGTGCAAGCGGCACCGCCGCGGCGTACATCACCCAGGGTGCCAACACGTGCTACCACTGCACGCGCTGGGGCTGCCCCGGCACCGAGCTCTGCTGAGCCAGGGGATCGGGAGAAGAAACGGCCGCCCGGCGCAGCTTCGCCGGGCGGCCGTTCGCATATCTTCGGTTCGGGGACGGCCGGGTTACCTCACCCAATCCGGATAAAGAGCGGTTGAAAACAAAACTGCACTTGTTTCACGCGGAGTCAGCGGAGTCAACGGAAAAATGAAGTTCTCCGTTAACTCCGTTGACTCCGTGTGAAACCACTCTTTTCAGAATGCGGACCTCCGCCGCCATCTCCGGACGCAGGGCTCTCCCCTCCCCCGCTCCGGACGATTACTGTTCGCTTCAGGACGAGCTCACCCGCCGCCTCACCGTCATCACCTCCCGTATAGCCCATCATGCGATACAACGATTACCCGCGCGCCGTGGTGGAAGACATCGCCCGGCTGCGGCGCTGCCTGGACGGCGCGCAGATCCCGCCGCGGCGCACCGACCACAACCTGGTGATCGGCACCTGGAACCTGCGCAACTTCGGCCGCATCCACCGCTCGTGGGACGAGAACCCCGGCAGCCCCAAGCGCAACCTGCGCGCGCTGGCCTGCATCGCCGAGATCGTGCGCCGCTTCGACGCGGTGGCGATCCAGGAGGTCAAGCGCGACACCTCGGGGATCCGCACGCTGGTGGACGAGTTCCTGGGGCCCAACTGGGGGATGCTGATCAGCGACGTGTCGGGCGGCGACAAGGGGAACGAGGAGCGCCTTGCCTACGTGTACGACCGCCGCCGGGTGACGCCCTCGGGGCTGGCCGGCGAGATCGTGCTGCCGCCCGCGAAGGAGGGAAACCCGGCCGAGCAGTTCGACCGCACCCCCTACATCGTGGGCTTCCGCGCCGCCGACGAGCGGTTCGCGCTGCTCACCGTGCACATCCGCTACGGCGACAAGCCCGAAGACCGCATCCCCGAGCTCCGCAGGCTGGCGCAGCACACCGCCGACGAGATCCGCGGCCGCGCGAAGACCCCGGGCTCCGAGGAGGTCAACCTGATCGTGCTGGGCGACTTCAACATCGACCGCAGGAGCGACGACCCGCTCTTCGACGCCTTCGTGGCCACGGGGCTGAAGGTGCCCGACGGGTTGATGGGGATGAAGACCACCTACGGCGCCGAGGCCAAGTTCTACGACCAGATCGCCTGGTTCATGGGAAGCATGGACCTGGTGTACGAGAACCGCTGCGGCGTGGTCGACTTCACGGGCACCGTCTACAAGGAGCTGAAGCCGCGGCAGATGTCGGACCGGATCTCGGACCACTTCCCGCTCTGGATCGAGTTCATCACCGACCGCAGCACCGAGGCGATGGCGAAGACGCTGGGGCTTCACCCCGGCTTCCCCGACCCGCTCTCCACCGTGCCCGACTGATCCCCATTCCGCTTGATTCGTTGCTGCAAGAGATACTGCTGAAGTCTCACACAGAGACACAGAGAACACAGAGAAACTGCCGCAGTTCTCTATGTTCTCTGTGCCTCCGTGTGACACCCAGCGGGGCCGGTTACGTCAACGATTCTTGCGGATTCGGTATGATCCCCCGATCCGCATGGATCGATGCCCCGGCACGGATGGACGTTCTCCGTTTCCTCGGTTCTGCTCCGCTTCTCCGTGTGACCCCTGTTGCAGGACGTCTTCAGGCGGACCTGGTATGGCTCCGCGCCTTCGTGTGACGCCCGGACGAAAACCCGGATCGGCATTCCCGGAGCGGTGTCACGCGGCGCTCTTCTGCGCCAGCGCCCGCAGGCGAACCGCGGCTTCGTCGAGGGTGGCATCGGTCTTGGCGAAGCACACCCGCACCATCGTGCGCCCGTCGCCCGGCTGCGAATAGAAGACGCTCCCGGGCGCCATCACGACCCGGCAGGTGCGGATCAGGTGGTGCACGAAGGCCGCCGCGTCGGGAAAGCCGAAGGCGCCCACGTCGGCCATCATGAAGCAGCTTCCCTGCGCCGGGTGGCAGGTGAAGCCCAGCGGCTCCAGCAGCCCCGTCAGCCGCCGGCGGCGCTCCTGGTGGTCGCGGATCAGCTCCTGGTAGTACCCGGGCCCGGCGCCCAGCACCTGCGCGGCCGCGGCCTGCAGCGGCGACGCCACCCCCGCGGTGGTCAGGTCGTGCACCTTGCGCATGGCGCGCGAAAGGTGCGGCGCGGCCAGCACGTAGCCGATCCGCCATCCCGACACGCGAAAGGTCTTGGAGATCCCGCTGACCGACAGGGTGCGCTCGCGCAGCCCGTCCACCGCCAGCGGCGACCGGTGCTCGCGGCCGTCGAACACCATGTGCTCGTAGATCTCGTCGCTCACGCACACCGCGTCCCAGCGGTCGCACAGGGCGGCCACCTGCCCCAGCTCGGCGCGGGTGAACACCTTTCCCGTGGGGTTGGCGGGGGTGTTGACCACCACCGCGCGGGTGCGCGGGCCGAAGGCGCGCTCCAGCCCGGCCGGGTCGAAGCTCCAGCCGGGGGCGTGCAGCGACACGAAGCGCGGCACGGCGCCCAGGTACAGCACGGCGGCCAGGTGCGGCTCGTACAGCGGCTCGAAGAGCACCACCTCGTCGCCCGCGCCCACCACGCTGGAGAGCGAGGAGAGGAACCCCTCGGTGCTGCCGCAGGTCACCGTCACCTCGGTGTCGGGGTCCACCTCCACCCCCTGGCAGGCGCGCGCCTTGGCGGCCACGGCCTCGCGCAGCGCCTGCAGCCCCCAGGTGTTCACGTACTGGTTGGCGCCGTGCAGGATCGCGTCGGCGGCGGCTTCGCGAACGCCGGGGGGGATGGGAAGCTCGGGGACGCCCAGCGCCAGGTCGAGCGCGCCGAACCGCAGGCTGGTGCGCAGGATCTCGCCCAGGGCGAACTCGGGGACGCGGGCCAGCCTCAGCGCGGCCTCGTGCGGCCCGGGGGCGGCTTGGGGGTGGAGCATCGCGCCGGTACCGTTCAGGGGTGAGCAGGCGTGCGCGCGGGCGCTCGGTGCCCGCGCGCGGAGCGAGCGGTTGCCGGGCTCAGGCGGGAACCAGGTGGAAGTAG
>DASWMA010000726.1:0-7864 GCA_036399995.1 Longimicrobium sp.
ACGGGCCCGGCCTCCAGGTCGAACCCCGTGTTCGCGTCCTCGTCCACCCGCCGCCGCACCTCGGCCTCGCGCGCCTCGGACGGAAGGGACGAGAGGTCGTCCAGCGGGAGGGGGTGGGGGATGGGGGGATGGGCGAGCTGCACCGGGCCCCCCTCGCGCTCGGCGAAGGTGGTGCGCAGCGTCTCGTGGCGCGCCCGCAGCGCGTCGAGCGCGCGCTCCAGCGCGGCGGCGTCGAGCGGCCCGCGGATGTGGAGAGGGCGGGGGACGGTGTAGGCGGCGTTCCCCGGCTGCATCCGCTCCAGCACCCACAGCTGGCGCTGGGCGTGCGAAAGCGGCGCGGCCCCGCCGGGGCGTGGGCGCGCGGTGGGGCCGGCGGGCGTGGGCGCCGCGCTCCGCATGCGCAGCTCCATCAGCCTGCGCCGTTCGGGCGAAAGCCCCTGCAGCCTGGTCTTCAGCTCCGTCATCGGGCGGCCTCCGTCACGAGCCCCGCATCCCCGCGGCCGACTCGGCCTCCAGCAGCGCCGCCACCTCTTCGTCCGACAGCCCCTCCAGGTCGTCCAGCATGCGCAGGAACGCGGCTTCCCGCTCCTCGTCCACCACGGCGGCAAGGGCGGCCAGGGTGGGCGCCTCGAACAGCCGCCGCAGCGGCAGCTCCACCCCCACCCGGTCGCGCACCCGCGCCGTCACCTGCGCGGCGAGGAGCGACTGCCCGCCCAGCGCGTAGAAGTCGTCGTCGGCGAACACCGGCTCCACCCGCAGCACCTCGGCCCACACGGCGGCCAGCGCCACCTCGGTGTCGGTGCGCGGCGCCACCCCGTCCGCGCGCCGCGCGGCGGCGGGGGCGGGAAGGGCGCGGCGGTCCACCTTGCCGTTGGGGTTGAGCGGAAAGCGCTCCAGCGGCACCACCGCGGCGGGCACCAGGTAGTCGGGAAGGCGCTCCGCCAGCCACGCGCGCAGCTCCGCCCCCGCCCCCGCGTCCACCTGCGCCCCGTGGGGCGGCACCACGTACGCCACCAGCCGCGGCTCGCCCGGCGCGTCGTCGCGCACCATCGCCACCGCGTCGGCCACCCGGGGGTGGCCCCGCAGCGCCGCCTCGATCTCGCCCGGCTCGATGCGCATCCCGCGCAGCTTCACCTGCGCGTCGAGCCGGCCCACGAACTCGATCTCGCCGCGCTCGTTCAGGCGGACGCTGTCGCCGGTGCGGTACAGGCGTGCGCCTTCCGAGAACGGATCTGGAACGAAGCGTTCGGCGGTGAGCGCCGGCCGGCCCACGTAGCCGTGCGCCAGCCCGTCGCCGCCCAGGTACAGCTCGCCCTCGGCCGCGGGACGCATCCCGCCGTCCAGCACGTGCGCCGTGGTGTGCGCCAGCGCGCGGCCGATCGGCACGGTGGCCGCGCCCTCGGGCACGTCGGCCACCGGGTGCCAGGTGGCGAAGGTGGTGCTCTCGGTGGGGCCGTACACGTGCAGCAGCCGCCGGGGCGCGCCGGCGGCCAGCACCCGCCGCACCGCGCCGGGGTCCACCGCCTCGCCGCCGAACAGCAGGTGCTCCAGCGGCGCGAAGGCGGCGGGCTCGGCGCGCGCCACGGCGTTGAACAGCGCGGTGGTGAGGAACACGGTGGTCAGCCCCTGCTCGCGCACCGCCGCCGCCAGCGCCGCGGAGTCCAGCGACACCTCGCGCGCCACGCCCACCAGGGTGGCGCCGCTCAGCAGCGCGCCCCACACCTCGAAGGTGGCCGCGTCGAACGAGGTGTTGGAGAGCTGCGCCACCCGGTGCCCCGGCTCCAGCCGTACGTAGTCGGTGCCGCGCACCAGCCGCGCGACGGCGCGGTGGGTGATGGCGGTGCCCTTGGGCGTGCCCGTGGAGCCCGAGGTGTACACCACGTACGCCTCGCTCCCGCCGAACGCGGCCGCCACCGGCGCCTCGGCCGGGTGGGCCGCGATCGCCGCGGCCTCGTCGTCCAGCGCCACCACCCGCACCTGTTCGCCCGCCTCCACCCCCGCGTCTGCCCTGCGCGCGCAGACGATCGCCGCCAGGCCCGCGTCGCGGCGCATGAAGGTGCGCCGCTCGGCCGGGTAGGCGGGGTCCAGCGGCACGTACGACGCGCCCGCCTTCACCACCGCCAGCATCGCCGTCACCAGCGCGGCTCCGCGCTCCAGCGACAGCCCCACGCGGCCGCCCGCCCGCACCCCCGCCGCCCGGAGGTGGCGGGCCAGCCGGTTGGCGCGCGCGTCGAGCTCGCCGTACGACAGCCGCTCGCCGCCCCACACCACCGCCGTGGCGTGGGGGCGCGCCCGCGCCACCTCGCCGAAGAGCGCGGGGAGCGACGCGTCGCGCCGGAACGCACGCCCGTGCGGCGCCTCGCCGCCGGGAGCGTCGGGAAGCGGAAGGCGCGAGCGGGCGGACGTCGGGTCCATCACGGGTGCCACCCTGTTGAGGCGGAGGGACAATGGGCATCGAACGCCACCCCGAGTACACTTGTACTCACGGTGGCGCGTAAAAGGCGGTAGAGAACGCATCCGTCGCCGCACGCCGGGGCATGTGCGCCTCCGTCCGGCTGTGGAGCCGTGCCCGTTTCGCGGCTCCCGGCGGGCGGACCACGCGGGGGAGCGGCGAAGCACTGGCAAAGGGGAGGACCACCGGACCCGGGGTGCCCGAAATCGGCCCCTCGTCTACGCTGTGCACGGTCTCCCGGTCCCGCTCAGTGGATGCCAATGTAATGCATTTTGGCTCCGTTTTGTAGTAGTATTCGGTAAGTCGCGTCCTCTGCTCCCATTCTCGGCACCAGTCGCCGCGGCTTCGCTCGCGGCTGCCGCGACGAGACAATCTGCAGGTGCGCAGGGAGTTGCGCGCGGTTATCTTTGCCGGCCGTAAACGGAAGCAGAGGCCGCCTCGTCGCCCGGCCGGCAGCGGATCGGGCCCGTTCCGGACGCTCCTCACGGCGGCCTCTGGGACGGTCCGACGTGCCGGGCCCGCCCGTCTCGGGCGTCTCAACCCGTTCGCCGGTGGCGTCAAGCACGCGGGAAGGACACGGGGTGAACAGGGTGGGCGCGTCGGCCCGTGGACGGGCGCGCCGGAGCCGTTCCGGGCGCGAACATCCCGCGCGGCGGTGATTCTGGACGGATGGGGTGTTTCCCGACGGCTTCCGATCACGCGCCCCGTGGCGGTACCGCGAACCCGCCATCCGAACCGACGAGCATCCGCCGGCGCGGGTACTGAGCGAAGACATTCTCGATGAGCATGAATACCGTGGCGCCCCACGGGATCGCCGTCCCGATCCTGAAGTCGCTCCTTTCCGCCGACGCGCTGGCCGAGGTGGTCGCCCGCGCGTACGGGCTCGAAGACGTGCGCTGCCAGCTGCTCAAGGCGGTCACGCTCGACACCTACGTGATCCGCAGCCGCTCCGGCTCGTTCGCGCTGCGCGTGTACCCGGCGGTGCGCCGCACCGAGGCCCAGGTGCAGGGCGAGCTGGAGTTCCTGGTGCGGCTGGACGCCGCCGGGATCCCGGTGACGGTGCCCGTGGCCCTGCCCGACGGGAGCCGCTACTTCCCGATCGAGGCGCCCGAGGGAACGCGCTTTGGCGTGCTCTTCGGCTTCGCCGCGGGGGGCGCGCTGAGCGACCGGCCGGTCCCGGAGCACCTGCGCGCGTACGGCGCCCTGCTGGCGCGCGTCCACCAGGCGGCCGACGCCATGCCGCCCATCCCCTCGCGCCCCGCGCTGACGGTGGAAGAGCTGGTGGACGAGCCGCTGGAGGTGCTGCTGCGGGCGTACGGCCCGCGCTCGTCGGCGGGGGTGATGGGGCGCTACGCAGCCGCCCTGGTGCGCCCGGTGATCGAGGCGTTCCCGAAGGATGCGCCGGTGTACGGCTTCTGCCACGGCGACCCCGGCACCAGCAACGCGCTGGTCACCACCGACGGCCGGCTCACCCTGCTCGACTTCGACTTCTGCGGCCCGGCCTGGCGCGCGCACGACCTGGCGGTGGCCATGAACGACGTGCCGGGCGAGCACGCGAAGGACTTCCTGGGCGGATACAACGGCGTGCGCCAGCTTTCCTCCGACGAGACGGCGTCGATCCCGCACTTCCAGGCGGCGCACTACCTGTGGGTGCTGGCGATGCGCACCCGCTACCTGAACGAGTGGGGGACCTTCGTCTTCCCCGAGGAGCGCGTGATCCAGACCTTCGGGAAGATCGAGGCGCTGATCGGCAGGCTGAAGAAGCCGTCCTGAGCCGCGCACTGCCCGCCGCGCCGACACAGGTCGCCCCGACAGCTCCCGCAGGCCGCACCGACCGTCCCTCCCCCAGGCTGTTTTGGGGGAGGGACAGGCGTTGACGGGCGCGACGCGTCGCGCCGTCATCGCCAGGGAGAGGGCCCCCGCGGCGCCGCCGATCGCCCCATCCCGTCCACGGCGCGCCACCCATCTCCCCACGAGACCGATCCCCCGCTGAAACAACGGCGGCCGTCCACGCGTTGGATGTGTGAGTCCACGCGTTGGATCGCGTGAACCGCCTACCTTCAGCCGGGTACCAGCATGCCGCACCCGGCCCATGCCGCGGGTGCGTTTCGTTCACGCACGGATCTTCGATGCGCACACTGTATCTGCTCTTCCGGCTGCTCCCGTTCGCGCTGTCGTTCTCGCGCGACCGGCGCTCCTTCTTCTTCTGGGGCAAGCCCGCGCGGCGCACCGAGGCGTTCCATCGCCGGCGCGCCGAGCGGCTGGCCGCGGCTATTCCGGCGCTGGGGCCCACCTTCGTCAAGATCGGGCAGGTGTTCAGCGCGCGCCCCGACGTGGTGCCCGAGCCGTACCTGGGCGCGCTGGGCGACCTGACCGACCGCGTTCCCTGCGTCCCTTTCCCGCAGATCGAGGCCGAGCTGGTGCGGGCCTACGGCGGGCCGGTAAGCGAGGTGTTCGAGGCGTTCGAGCGCGAGCCGCTGGCCGCCGGCTCGCTGGGGCAGGTGTACCGCGCCCGCGTGCACGGGCAGGACGTGGTGGTGAAGGTGCTGCGCCCGGGGGTGGAGGCGCTGGTGGAGCACGACGTGCGCTTCGTGCGCCGCGTTCTGCAATGGGCGCAGCGCCGGTGGACGCACCCGCAGCTGCGCGGGCTGAACGTGGTGGTCGACGAGTTCGAGCGCCGCATCGG
The DNA here is from genome assembly GCA_036399995.1 of Longimicrobium sp. GTDB lineage: Bacteria > Gemmatimonadota > Gemmatimonadetes > Longimicrobiales > Longimicrobiaceae > Longimicrobium. The sequence goes on from DASWMA010000726.1 coordinate 5,139, forward strand.
CGACGAGATGGACTTCCGCAAGGAAGCCGCGTACTGCCGTGCCATCGGCGAGCGCTTCGCCCGCAACCCGCGCGTGGTGGTGCCCGCCGTGATCGACGGGATGGTGCGCCAGCGCGCGCTGGTGCTCGAGTTCCTCGAGGGGACGCGCGTGGACCGCATCGGCCCGCTGGTGCAGGCCGGGCGCGTGGACCCGGGGCGGGTGATGGACGCGGTGGTCGAGGCCTACATCCAGATGATGCTGGTGGACGGGATCTTCCACGCCGACCCCCACCCCGGCAACCTGCTGGTGCGCGACGACGGCGCGCTGGTGCTGCTCGACTTCGGGATGGTGATCGAGGTGGACCCCACCGAGCGCCGCCACCTGGTGCACACCGCGCTGGCCGCCGTGGGCGGCGACGCCGACCGCGTGGTGGACGGCTTCTTCAACCTCGGCATCGTGGAGCCCGACACCGACCGCGAGACGATCCGCCGGCTGGTGGCCCTGCTGCTGGAGATGACCGAGCGCGGCGCCGCACTCGACGAGATGCAGCTGGCGCTGGCCGACGAGGTGATGCGGCTGCTGTACGACTGGCCCGTGGTGCTCACCGGCGAGATGACGTACTTCGGCCGCGCCGTGGCGCTGATCGAGGGGCTGGGCGCGCGCCACGTCCCCGACTTCAACCCCGTGCGCTACGTGCGCCCGATCCTGCTGAAGCACCGCGCCGCCGTGCTGCGCGCCCTGGGCCCCGCCGACGACGAGGGGTACGACCTGGCCTACGGGCTGGGGCTGCTGGCGCGCGACGTGACCCGCGTGATCGCCGATGCCGGCATCGGGCTGCTGAGCGTGTTCGCGCGCCACATCCCCGACCTGCTCTCGGCCGGCACCAGGCCCGTGGCGCTCCCCCCCGCGCCCGCCGAAAAGGAGCCGGTCACCACCGCCTGAGCGGACGTGGACGGACTACTGACGCGACGGGCGCGGAGGCAGGTGGCCTCCGCGCCCGTTTTCGTTCCCGGGCACGCGGTGTCCGCACTCCGACTGACCTCAAATAGACACGCCAGTTGCGCGCCCCAAAGGAAACTATTGATTTCCGGCGTGGGCGGTATGACATTACGCAGCCTCTTCATTCGCAGCACCCTGCCCGTTGTTCCCCTCATCCCCTCCAGGAAGGTCCATCATGCCGGACAACCCCGCGAACGACGCGACCAATGCTGTCAACGACCCGAAAAGCATCGAGAAAGTCGGTATCGCGCTTTTCGTGCTGATCGTGGCACTGCTCGCCTGGCTCTACCTCCTGAGCGGCGCCGTTAACGACAAGTCGGGGCTGGTCTTCCTCGAAAACGAGTGGATCGGCATCGGACGGATCACGTACGAGCAGGTGCTGATCCTTGCGGTGATCGCCGCGGGCGCGCTGGGTGGGTGCGTGCACGTGGCCTCCTCGTTCAGCGACTACGTGGGCAATGTCAAGTACAAGGCCTCCTGGGAATGGTGGTACCTGCTGCGCCCGTTCGTGGGGTCCGCACTAGCGGTGGTGTTCTACTTCCTGATCCGCGCGAACTTGTTCTCGTTCAATGCCGGGTCGAATCCGGAACCACCGAGCTTCTTTGCGGCGGCGGGCTTAGCCTTCCTGGTGGGGATGTTCTCGAAGCAGGCCAGCGACAAGCTCGACGACCTGTTCGACACGCTGTTCAAGACCAACAAGGATGCGCAGCGCAGCGACGGCCTTGAAGAGAAGGCTCCGGAGCTGAGCAAGGTGACGCCCGAGACCGTGCCCGCCGGAACTCCCGGCTATTCCGTCGTGATTGCGGGGAGCAACCTGAAGGGCGCCAAGCTGAAGGTGAACGACATCGATCACGCCACCACTTCGGTGGAGGACGGCGAGATCAAGTTCACCTTCTCGGCCGAGGAACTCGCAACGCCCACCACTCACAAGCTGACCGTCTCCAACGCGGCCGGCGCTGCCACCACGACGCTCGCGTTTACGGTCACCGCCCCCGTGCCCGCCCTGTCGGGCTCGATCATCGACACGAGCAACCTGCAGGAGCTCAAGCCGCCGGTCACTCCCGACTCGACCATTGGCAACCAGCCAAGTGCCAGTGGCCAGGGTGGCGCGCTGGATCCCGGCGTGACGCCGCCGCCGGCCAGTGGCGACACGCCGGTCCCGGGTGAGACGAACCTCGCGTTGGAGGGGAGCAGCCCGTCGACCGCCGTCCTCGACGCGCCTGGCACCGCACCCGCCGGGGAGACAACGCCAGGAACCGCTCCCACAGGCGAGACCACGCCGGGAATCACGCCCACCGGTGAGACCACGCCTGGCACTGCCCCTACCGGCGAGACCGCACCCACCGGCGAGATCGCCTCTGAATCGGGCGACTCGAACGCAAAGCGTGAGGACGGTGAGGGCGAAGGTCCGGAGGAAACGCTGCGGGTCTGAGGGAGACGTCACAGACGTGAACGGGCGCGGAGCCGAACAGCTCCGCGCCTGCAGAGAAGGAGCCGGTCACCGCCGCCTGACCGGACGTGGACGGACTACTGACGCGACGGGCGCGGAGGCAGGTGGCCTCCGCGCCCGTTTTCCATCCAGTTGCAAGGCGAAGGGTCCGCGCGGCCCGATTCATACCGGATCCGCAAGATCCGTTGCTGCACCAGCATCGCTGAAGGGGTCACACGGAGGAACGGAGGAAACGGAGAACTTCATCGCAGTTCTCCGTTTCCTCCGTTCTACTCCGCTTCTCCGTGTGACCCGTTG
>DASWMA010000727.1:0-5644 GCA_036399995.1 Longimicrobium sp.
CGTCGGTCTGCAGGATGAACGAGACGTTGTAGACGGGCGGATGGCTGAGGGTGCGCTCCACCCCCAGCGCGTCCACCAGCCGCTGGAAGGGCACGTCCTGGTGCGCGTACGCGTCGAGCGTGGCCCGCCGGACGCGCGCCACCGCCTCGGTGAACGACGGGTCGCCGCCCAGGTCCGTCCGCAGCGCCAGGCCGTTCACGAAGATGCCGACCAGCCCCTCGATCTCTTCGCGCGTGCGGCCGGCCACCTGGGTGCCCACCACCACGTCGCTCGTCCCCGACAGGCGCGCCATCAGCACGTCGAAGGCGGCCAGCAGCACCATGAACAGCGTGGCGCCCTCGCGCCGGGCCAGCTCGCGCGCCGCGTCGGCCACCTCGTTCGGCAGATGGAACCAGCGGCGGCCGCCCTCGTAGGTGCGCGCGGCGGGGCGCGGCCGGTCGGCGGGCAGGTCGAGCGCGGCGGGCGCGCCGGCCAGCGCGCGGCGCCAGAACTCCACCTGGCCGTCCAGCACGCCGCTCTCCAGCCACCGCCGCTGCCACGCCGCGAAGTCGGCGTACTGCACCGGCAGCGGCGCCAGCGGCGACGGCTCGCCGCGCGAGAAGGCGTCGTACAGCGCGCGGAGCTCGCGCTCGAGCACACGCGCCGACCACCCGTCGAAGGCGATGTGGTGCACGTTCACCAGCAGCACCGACATTCCCTGCAGCCGCAGCAGCCGCGCACGCAGCAGCGGCCCGTTCTCCAGGTCGAAGCGCTGGCCGGACGCGAGCTGCGCGGCATCGGCCACGGCGCGCTCCTGCACGTCGGCGGGGGCGGCGGCCAGGTCGTCCACGGCGACGTCGACGGCGTACGGCGGCTGCACCTGCTGCACCGCGGTGCCGTGCTCCACCGCGCGGAAGACGGTGCGCAGCGCTTCGTGCCGGCGCACCACCTCGGCCAGCGCGAGCGCCAACACGCTTGCGTCGGCGTCCGCCTCGAAGGCGAGGGGGACGGTGACGCCGTAGGCGAGCGCGCCGGGCGAGAGCGTCTCCATCAGCCACAGCCGCTCCTGCCCGTACGACAGCGGGAGGGGCGCGTCACGCGGGGCGGGCTCCAGCGGCGGCGCGGTGGCGGCCGCGTCGCCGGCGCGGAGGGCGTCGATGCGCGCGGCCATCTCGCGCAGGGTGGGCGCCTCGAACACGGCGCGCACCGGCAGCTCGGCCCCGAACACGGCGCGCGCCCGCGTCACCACGCGCATCGCGAGGAGCGAGTGGCCGCCCAGCGTGAAGAAGTCGTCGGCCGGGCCGGCGCGCTCAATGCCCAGCACCTCGCGCCACACACCCGCCAGCAGCTCCTGCGTGGGCGTCTCGGGCGCCTGCGCCTCGCCGGCGCCCGCGTCCGCAGCCGGCTCGGGGAGCGCGCGGCGGTCCACCTTGCCGTTGCGGGTGAGCGGGAGCGCGTCCAGCAACGCCCACGCCGCCGGCACCATGTAGTCCGGCAGATGGCCGAGCAGGTGCGCCCGCAGCGCCGCCGCGTCCACACCGTGCGCCACCACCCACGCCACCAGCCGCCGCTGTTCGCCCTCGCCGCGCGCCATCACCACCGCCTCGCGGACGTGGGGATGGGCGAGGAGGACGGATTCGATCTCGCCCGGCTCAATGCGGAAGCCGCGCACCTTCACCTGCTCGTCGGCGCGGCCCTGGAATTCGAGCGACCCATCCGCCAGCCGCCGCGCCAGGTCGCCGGAGCGGTAGAGCCGCGCGTGCGGATCGGCCGAGAAGGGATCGGGGACGAAGCGCTGCGCCGTCAACTCGGGCCGGCCGAGGTATCCCCGCGCCACGCCCGCGCCACCGACGTACATCTCGCCCACAACACCCGTGGGGACGAGCTGGCCGTTGCGGTCGAAGAGATGAACCGCAAGGTCGGGGATGGGGATGCCGATCGGCGACGACGAGCCATCGACCGTGTCCGCCGCCCGGATCGGGCGATAGGTGACGTGGACGGTCGTCTCGGTGATCCCGTACATGTTGACGAGCCGCGGCCGATCATCACCCCGCCGCTCCACCCACCCGCGCAGTGTGGCAGGCTCCAGCGCTTCGCCGCCGAACACGACGTAGCGCAGCGCCAGCTCCCGCATCTCCCCGCGCCCCGCCGCCTCCTCGTCCGCGCGCATGAGCTGGCGGAACGCGGATGGCGTCTGGTTCAGCACGGTGACACGCTCGCGCTCCAGCAGCGCGTAGAACTCTTCCGGCGAGCGAGAAACGTCGAACGGCACGACGACGAGTCGCCCGCCGTAGAGCAGCGCGCCCCAGATCTCCCACACCGAGAAGTCGAAGGCGTACGAGTGGAACAGCGTCCACACGTCCTTCGTCCCGAACCCGAACCACACGTTCGTCGCGGAGAAAAGCCGCGCGACGTTGGCGTGCGTGACCTGCACGCCCTTGGGCCGTCCTGTCGATCCCGACGTGTAGATGACGTACGCCAGGGAATCGGGCGAGATGTCGATCGCGGGCGCGTCGGCCGATTCGGCCGCGACCGCGTCGGCATCGCACTGCAGGCTGAGGATGGTGGTGCCGGCCGGGAGATGCCCCCGCAGCGCCGCCGTGGTGACGACGATGGAGACGCCGGAATCCTCCAGCATGTAGGCGACGCGGTCCTCCGGATACGCCGGGTCGAGCGGGAGATACGCCGCGCCGGCCTTGAGGATCGCCAGGATCCCGACGACGGTCTCGATGGAGCGGTCGACGAACAGGCCCACGAGCGCGTCCGCCCGCGCGCCGAGCGCGATCAGCCGGTGCGCGAGGCGGTTGGCGCGCGCATCCAGCTCCGCGTAGGTGACGGATTCTCCGCCGAACGTCAGCGCGCGTGCGTGGGGCCTGCGCTTCGCCTGCGCGGCGAAGAGGGCAGGGAGGGCGCGAGTGACGGAGAACGACACCCGCGCGGAGCCGGCGGCCACCAGCGCGGCACGCTCGTCCGCATCCAGCATCGGCAGCGCGGCGAGCGGCGCGTCGGGCGTGGCGGCGATTGCCGCGAGCAGGGCGCGGAGGTGCGCCAGGATGCGCCCGGCGGCCTCGTCATCGAACCGCTCGGCGTCGTAGCTCAGGCGCAGCATGGGGGTGGCGCCGGGGAGCACTGTCAGCACCAGCGGATACGCCACGCGCTCGGTGGTGACGAAGTCCTCCGCCACCAGCCCGTCGTCCGCCGCGCCCGCGGCACCCGCCTCCATGGGGAAGTTCTCGAAGGCGTACAGCGATTCGAAGAGCGGCGTGTCGGCCGGGATGCCGCTCCAGCGCTGTACCTGGGCCAGCGGCGCATGCTCGTGGGCGCGCGCGTCGGTCTGCCACGCCTGCAGCGCGCGCAGCCAGGGAAGCACGCGCTCGTCCTGCGGCACCTGCACGCGCACGGGGATGGTGTTGATGAACATCCCCACCATCTCCTCCACCCCCGGCAGCTCGGCCGGCCGGCCGGAGACGACGCTGCCGAACGCCACGTCGTCCGCACCCGTGTAGCGCGACAGGAGCAGCCCCCACGCGCCCGCGAACACGGTGTTGAGCGTGAGCCCGCTGCGCCGCGCCAGCGCCTGCACCGCGGCGGCTTCATCCGCGTCCATCGTGCGCCACGTCTCGCCGAAGGCGGCGGGCTGGCCGCCACGCTCGGCGCGGCGTGCGCCGGGGAGCGTGGCCGGCGCGACGCCGTCCAGCGCGCCGCGCCAGAACGCCTCGGCGGCGCCCTGGTCCTGCCGCGCCAGCCAGGCCACGTGCTCGCGGAAGGGGCGCGGCGCCGGGAGATCGGCCTCCGACCCGGTGCGGAACGCCTCGTACAGCGCGCCCGCCTCGGCCCACACGCGCGGGAGCGACCAGCCGTCCAGCAGCAGGTGGTGGAAGGTGAGCACCGAGCGGTATTCGTCCGCCCCCGTGCGCGCCAGCGCCAGGCGCATCAGCGGCGCCCGCGCGGGGTCGAAGCCGCGGCGGCGCTCGCCGGCCTCCAGCTCCGCCACCTGGGCGGCACGCTCGTCCGCCGACAGCTCGCTCCAGTCGGCGCGCAGCACGGGGACTTCGGCGCGGCGCGGCACCACCTGCAGCGGCGCTCCGCCCGCCTCGGCGGCGAAGGCGGTGCGCAGCGCGGGGTGGCGGTCCACCACCGCCTGCCACGCCCGCACCCACGCCTCCGCGTCCAGCGGCCCGCGCAGGGTGACGGCCGTCTGCTCCACGTACGCCTCCGAATCGGGCGCGTAGCGGGCGTGGAAGAGCAGCCCCTCCTGCAGCGGCGTGAGCGGATACACGTCTTCCACCGCGCCCGCGCCGCCGTACGCCGCCAGCAGCGCGTCCAGCCGCGCCTGGTCGAGCCCCGCGAGCGGGAAGTCGGCGGGGGTGGGGAGCGCGGCCTCGACGCGCTCGCCGCGCGAGGCGGCCACCAGCGCGCCGAGCGCGGCCAGGTAGGCGTCGGCCAGGCGCTCGACACCCGCGCGGTCGTGCACGGCGCGCGAGAACGTCCACCCCACCTGCAGCTGCCCGCCGCTCACCCAGGCGTTCACGTCCAGCAGGTGCGGGCGGGCGTTCCCCGGCGCGCGGTCGGGCCCCGGCCCTTCGGGCGCGAAGGAGAAGAAGCCATCCCCGCCCGCGCCGTCCGCATCGAAGCGGCCCAGGTAGTTGAAGCTCACGCGCGGCCGCGGGAGCGCCGCCAGCGAAGCGCGCAGCTCCGCATCGGGGCTCATCCACCGCAGCACGCCGTAGCCGATGCCGCGCGTGGGCACGGCGCGCAGCGCGTCGCGCACGGCGGCGAGCGCGGCGACGGGGCCATCGGCGGCGCCGACCGGCAGGCGCACGGGGAAGAGGGTGGTGAACCAGCCGGCGGTGCGGCTCAGGTCCACCCCCTCGAACAGCTCCTCGCGGCCGTGCCCCTCCAGCTCCACCCACACGGCCTCGCGCCCCGTCCACGGCGCCAGCGCGCGCGCCAGGGCGGAGAGGAGCGCGTCGTTCACCTGCGTGCGGTGGACAGCCGGCACCTCCTGCAGCAGCGCGCGCGTCTCGTCCGCGTCCAGCGCGACGACGAAGGTCTCGCGGTCGGCGGCGGTGTTGGCGCCGCCGGGGCAGTCGGCGGGGATCTCCTCTTCGCCCGCGTGGGCGGCCAGCGCCAGCCACCACGCGGCCTCGGCGCGCAGGGCGTCGCTGGCGGCGTGGCGTTCCAGGAGCGTGGCCCAGGCGCGGAACGAGGTGGTCTTGGGCGGCAGCTTCACCGGCTCGCCGCGGCGCATCTGGCCGTACGCGGTCTCCAGGTCTTCCAGCAGCACGCGCCACGACACCACGTCCACCACCAGGTGGTGCGTGGCCAGCAGCACGCGGTCGGGCCCGTCGCCGCGCAGCAGCACGGCGCGCAGCATCGGTCCCGACGCCAGGTCGAGACCGCGCTCGGCGCGCGCCTTGGCCTCGTCGCGCACCCGCGCCCGCTCGCCCTCGGCGACCTGCGCGAGGTCCACCGTCTCCACCGGCACGGCGGCGTCGCGCGTCCCCGTCTGCGCCCACCCGTCGGCGCCCTGGGTGAAGCGGAGCCGCAGCGCGTCGTGGTGCAGGGCGAGGCGGTAGAGCGCGCGCTCCAGCAGCGCGGGGTCCACCGGCCCGGCGGCCTCCACCACCATCGACAGGTTGGAGTGCGACGCGTCTTCCAGCTC
>DASWMA010000728.1:0-8698 GCA_036399995.1 Longimicrobium sp.
GAGATCCACGTGCACGCCGGCGCCCCGGCCGACGCGCCGCCCGCCGGGCCGCCCGCGATGGAGATGGCGGGCGTGGCGGGATGGGTGCTGGGAGAGACGGTGGTGTTCGCCGACGCGGCCGGCGCGGTCGGGGCACGGGTCGACCTGGCCGCGCGCCGCGCCGACGTGCGCGTGCGGGTGGATGGCGCCCCGGCCGGAACGGTCGAGGTGGTGTCCACGCTCACCATGGTGTCGGCGCTCCTGGTCACCCGCCTGGGGCGGGCGCTGGTCCACGCCGCCGCGGTGCTTCCCCCCGGCGGCGGGGCGTGGCTCCTGGCCGGCGGCAGCTTCAGCGGAAAGACCAGCACCTGCGTGACCCTCATCCGCGGGGGGTGGAACTGGCTCTCCGACGACCAGGTGGTGCTGGGCCACGCCGCCGGCGGCGTGCGGGTGGAGGGATGGCCGCGGCGCTTCAACCTGGACCACGGCTACGCGGAAGGAGCGTCGCAGGGGGTGCGCTCGCGCGTCGACCCCGACCGCTTCGGGCCGGGCGAGTGGCGCGGCACCGCCCCCCTGGCGGGCCTGCTCTTCCCGCGCGTGCTCGGCGACCACCCCACCGAGCTGGTGCCGCTGCACCCCGCCGGCGCGCTGGGGCTGCTGGTGCGGAACGCACCCTGGCTGCTGGCCGACGCCGGCGGGGCGCCCGTCGTGCTCCCGCTCCTCCAGCAGGCCGCACGGCTCCCGGCGTACGAGCTTCGGCTGGGCCGCGACAGCTACTGCGACGCGAAACGGTTGCAGTCGGTGCTGGCTCCGGCGGTGGACCCCTAAGATGTACGCATAAACGGGGTTGAAACTTGACCGCTGGCCGACCGTACGTTTATGTTGGGCATCTGGCGCGCACGCCTGCGCCTCCGCTGTCCCCACGTGGTTCCACCAAGCTTCCTCACATCTACAGGGGCGATCATGTCCGAGCAGCGTAGCACCCCCTCCGTTCCGGAAGCCGGTCAGAAGGTCCGGATGCCGTTCGTGAAGCCCGTCGTACAGGATCTGGGCGGTCTTACGCTCATCACGCTGGTCGGCAGCCTTCCCGGCGGCTGAGCTGGCCCCGGCGATCCGCCGGACGAGATGCCTGACTCTCGTCCGGGTGGATTGCGCTGTACCGCAGGCCCCGCTTCGTACGATCGTCTCCTGGACGGCGCGTTCACGCCCGTCACTCGCCCGTGCTCGAAAGAGCACTCCGCACCGGTGGTGTAGCCATGTGCTTCTCCCGTCCAACCCGCTTCGCGCTGGTGCTGCTGGCCGTTTCGGCTGCGGCGTGCCGCGATGAACGTGCTCCGACCACGCCCCCTCCCGTAGTACCGATTCCCGACGCGCCCAAGGTGGTGGGCGTGTTCGAGATGACGATCACCGGGATCGGCACTGACGACGTGACCTCCAAGATCAGGCAGGTCAGCCTCGGCAGCGACGGCGGCATCTCGCCGGTGATGACCGCGGTCACCTCGGGGATCGGGCTGGAGCAGGTCACCACGTCGCAGTTCAACGAAGGCTCCCGGACGGGGGGCGGCCAGCGGTACCTCACGTCGGCCTTCCGGGTCCGCAACGGGACCGCCGGGGCGCTGAGCAACCTCACCTTCGTCATGGTGGCCACCGCCGCGGCCATCCCCGGCACCCCCATCTCGCAGCTCCGCAAGTTCGACGGGACCAACGCCAACCCCGCGATCGCCAGCGCCATCGTGCCCACCGGCGCCACGGTGCTCGGGGCGGACCTGGTGACGATGCAGTCGCCGTATCCCGACGTGCTGCAGGTGTTCACCGAGGCCGAGGTGGCCGCCATCGCCATGCCGGCCGGCGTGATCAACACGTTCCCGTACGGCTACGTGGTGCGCAACAAGAACACCTCGGCCAACCGGACGCTCCCCTCGGCGGCGGCCGACGCCAACCAGTTCGACGGGGTGCTCACCGCCGCCTTCCGCATTCCGCTGCAGGCCGTGGCGACCGAGGACGTGTTCACCCTCAGCTTCCAGTTCGTGGCGGTGACCGACACCGAGACGCGGATCACCGAGACCATCGAGGAGGCCCAGGACACCGCCGCCGTGCGCCGGCTGCGCGACCGCGCCACCGCGCTGGGCGCCACCACGACCACCGTGCTGAACGGCAGCCCCGCGATGGACCCGGGGGTCGCCGACTACCCGGGGCAGAGGCAGATCTGCAGCGCGCGCACCGCGGGGACCGCGGGTGCGCCCACCAACACGATCGTGGCGCCGGGTGCGTACTCGAAGGTGGAGCTCCTGACGGCCACCGAGACGGTCAACAGCTGCAGCGCGTACTTCCGCGGCGGCACCGCGTCGCGCCCGCCCACCAACGTGCCGTTCAAGGTCACGGTCAAGGCCATGGACCGCTACGGCAACGTGTTGACCGGCCAGGCCGACACCGTCAGGCTGGAGGAAACCAACGGCGTGCCCGCCACCATGACGCCGGCGGCGGCGCTGGCGTCGGGAACCGCCGACATCTACGTCACCTACTCCAACTACGGCAGCAGCATCCTGAGGGCGCAGGGGAGGCGGCTGCGCGGCCACAGGCCGATCCCCGTGGCCGGCGTGCTGCGCTACTGGACCGCCGGGGCGAACACCACCGACTGGCACACCAACGCCAACTGGAGTCCGCAGGCGGTGCCGATGGCGCAGGACTCGGTGCTGATCCAGCTGTCCGCACCGTTCGACCCGGTGCTGGCGGCCAACGTGACGGTGCGCGGGGTGACGGTGGAGGACGGCGCCACCATCTCGCTGAACGCCTTCGACCTGACGGCGCACGCCGACGTGTTCACGGGAACCACCGGGGGGATCACCAACACCTCCGGGCGGCTCTTCCTGTCGGGCACCGCCCAGACCGTGCAGGGCGTGGTCCCCTCGCTGCGTGTGAACGGCACCTACAGCCTGAGCGCCAACGTCAACGCGCGCGCCCCGATCACCATCGAGGCGGGGCGGCTCACCGTGGCGGGGTACCGGTTGCAGGCCAGCTCGCAATGACCGGGTGAGCCAGGGGGCCGTCCGCGGCCCCCTGCTCTCATGCCCACCCGCACCTGGCGCAGCTTTGCGGCCCGCTCCGCGCTTCCGCACCCTGCTGCGGCCGCCGCGGCGCGGGCCTCCTGTTTCCCCTGTTTCACCGCGGCGCCGTCGCGCCGCGGACGCACCCTTTCGCAACGAACGACCATGAGACTCTTCGCACGCGCCGCATTCGCCGCCGCGCTGGCCGCCGCGTTCACCGCCGGCCCGGCCGCCGCCCAGTCCGACATCCTCCTGCGCCTGCGCTCGGGCTCGCCGCTGGGCGACCGCTTCCGCATCGACTCGGCCGGCGGGGTGGTGGCCAGGGGGAGCCTGGGGATCGGGATCATCCCCGAGTCGGGGAACCCCGGCGGCGGGGTGCGGATGATGTGGTACCCCTTCAAGGGATCGTTCCGCGCCGGCGCCCCCGGCGCCAGCGGGGCCACCAACTGGGACGACGCCAACCTGGGCTTCTACAACTGGGCCGGCGGCTACGAGACCACCGCCACCGGGATCTACTCGTTCGCCATGGGCGACGGCAGCATCACCTCGGGGCAGTCGTCCTTCGCGATCGGCGAAGACAGCGAGGCCGCCGGGAGCCGCTCGGTCGCCATGGGGCTGGACAGCCGCGCGATGAGCATCTCCAGCTTCGCGGTGGGCCGCGAGGCGCACGCGGGGACCTCCTTCCGCTCGGCCACCAACACCCAGGGCGGCGCCGTGGCCATCGGCCACAAGGTGACCGCCGACGCCGACTGGTCGGTGGCGATGGGGTGGCGCGCCTCCACGGCGGGGTTCGTGGGGTCGTTCGTGTACGGCGGCTCGCTGGCGGGCGCCAGCGCGGCCACCGACTCGATGCGCGCCACCGCCGCCGGCCAGGCGACCTGGCGGGTCCCGGGCGGCTTCCGGATCTTCACCAACACCGCGGCCACGGTGGGCGTCTCGGTCGCCGCAGGCGGGAGCTCGTGGAACGTGATCTCGGACCGCAACCGCAAGGAGAACTTCCTGGGGGTGGACGGCGAGGACGTGCTGGCGCGCCTGCGCTACGTTCCCGTCACCACCTGGCAGTACCGCGACGAGCAGGACCGCACGGTGCGCCACATCGGCCCCATGGCGCAGGACTGGGCGCGCGCCTTCGGCTTCAGCCGCGACGCCACCACCATCAACATGAGCGACTTCGACGGGGTGAACCTGGCCGCGGTGCAGGCGCTGGAGCGCCGCACCGCCGAGCAAAAGGCCCAGATCGACGCGCTGAACGGCCAGGTGGCGCAGCTGCAGGCGGCCAACGCCGCGCTCGAGGCGCGGCTGCAGCGGCTCGAGGCGCGCGCCACGGGCACCGCCGCGCCGTAGCGGCGCCCCGGCCCGCCCGTCACGTTTTCCAGCAGCGGCGCGTCCCCAGGGACGCGCCGCTCGCGCCAGGGCAGGTGCCGCGCAGCAAAATGTCCCGCAGCCGCTTCCGCACAGCGCGCTTTCCAGCACCGCCGCCCGGCCGCGGGAACCCTTTCGCCGGCCATCCCCCCACCCCGAACACCGACGACCCCGATGCGCCCCAGCCGATCGATCTTCGCAGCCGCCCTCGTGATGGGCGCCGCCCTCCTTCCCGCGCCCGCCTCGGCGCAATCCGACATCCTCCTGCGCCTGCGCTCGGGATCGCCGCTGGGCGACCGCTTCCGCGTGGACTCGGCGGGCGGCATGGTGGCCAAGGGGTTCCTGGGCATCGGCATCATCCCCGCCAGCGGGCAGTCGGGCGGAGAGGTGCGGATGCTGTGGTACCCGTTCAAGGCGGCGTTCCGCGCGGGGCAGGCGGGCGACGGGGGAAGCGTGGCGTGGGACGACGCGAACACCGGCTTCTGGAGCTGGGCCGGCGGCTACAACACCGTCGCCAGCGGGTACTACACCTTCTCGTTCGGCGACAGCAACGTCGCGTCGGGGCAATCGGCGGTGGCGATGGGAACCGACAACACCGCCGCCGGCACCGCCTCGCTGGCGGTGGGGCTGCAGAACAACGCAGGCAGCCTCTCCAGCACCGCCCTGGGCCGCATCGCGTGGGCGGGCGCCTCCTTCCGCGGCGCCACCGTGAGCCAGGGCGGCGCCACCGCCATCGGCCACCGGGTGACGGCCGACGCCGACTGGTCGGTCGCGCTGGGATACCGCGCCAGCACGGCCGGCCACGAGGGCTCGTTCGTGTGGGGCGGCACGCTGGCCGGCGCCAGCGCGGCCGCCGACTCGCTGGTGTCTACCGCCGACGGCCAGTTCTCGGCCCGCGCGCCCGGCGGCTACCGCCTGTACACCAACACGGCGCTGACCACCGGCATGACGATGGCCGCCGGGGGGAGCTCGTGGAACGTGGTGTCGGACCGCAACCGCAAGGAGGACTTCCTGGCGGTGGACGGCGAGGACCTGCTGGCCCGGCTGCGGACCGTGCCGGTGACCACCTGGCGCTACCGCGACGAGGCCGACCGCACGGTGCGGCACATGGGCCCCATGGCGCAGGACTGGGCGCGCGCCTTCGGCTTCAGCCGCGACGCCACCACCATCAACATGAGCGACTTCGACGGCGTGAACCTGGCCGCCGTGCAGGCGCTGGAGCGCCGGAGCACCGCGCACGACGCGCGGGTGCGGTCGCTCGAAACCGAAAACGCGGCGCTCCGTAACGAGAACGCGTCGCTGCGCACCGACGTGGAAGCGCTGCGCGCGCAGAACGCCCGCTTCGAAGAGCGGCTGCGCCAGATCGAACAGGCGATCCGCGCCCCCCGGCGCTGACGCCTTCTGCCGCCGCGGGAAGGACCGGCCGCGGCCCGTGAACCCGCACCTGGGAGCTTTCGAGATGAAGATCCGTTCCACCCTGCTGTCCGGTGCCGCCCTGCTCGCGCTGGGCGGCGCGCTGGCCCCCGCCCCCGCCGCGGCACAGTCCGACATCCTCCTCCGCCTCCGCTCCGGCTCTCCGCTGGGCGACCGCTTCCGCGTGGACAGCGCCGGCGGCGTGGTGGCCAGGGGGAGCCTGGGGATCGGGATCATCCCGCAGAGCGGAACGGTGAACAGCGGCGACATCCGGATGATGTGGTATCCCTACAAGGCCGCGTTCCGCGCCGGCGGCCCCGGCGCGAGCGGAAGCACCGCGTGGGACGATGCCAACGTGGGCTTCTACACCTGGGCCGGCGGCTTCGGCACCATCGCCACCGGGCTCTACTCGGTGGCGCTGGGCGAAGGCTCGAAGGCCACGAACTCCGGCGCGTTCGCGTTCGGCGACGAGTCGGAGGCCACCGGCGTCTACTCCGTGGCGTTCGGCGAGCGCACCGTGGCCGCCAGCCGCGGCGCCATCGCGGTGGGGGCCAACTGCTCGCCGATCGCCACCTGCTCCAGCGCCTGGTCGGGCCTCAGCTGGCGCGGGGCCACCAACTCCAACGGCTCGTCGGTGGCCATGGGGCAGTACGTGACGGCCGACGGCCAGTGGTCGGTGGCGCTGGGCTTCCGCGCCACCACCGCGGGGCGGGTGGGCTCGTTCGTGTGGGGCGGCTCGCTGAACGGCGCCAGCGCCGCCACCGACTCGCTGCAGGCCACCGCCGACGGGCAGTTCTCGATGCGCGCCCCCGGCGGGATCCGCATGTTCAGCAACAGCGCGATGACCGTGGGCGTCTCCGTGGCCGCCGGCGGGAGCTCGTGGAACGTGATCTCCGACCGCAACCGCAAGGAGGGCTTCCTGGCGGTGGACGGCGAAGACCTGCTGGCCCGCCTGCGGCACGTGCCGGTGACCACCTGGCGCTACCGCGACGAGGCCGACCGCACGGTGCGCCACATCGGCCCCATGGCGCAGGACTGGCAGCGCGCGTTCGGTTTCAGCCGCGACGCGACCACCATCAACATGAGCGACCTGGACGGCGTGAACCTGGCCGCGGTGCAGGCGCTGGAGCGCCGCACCGCCTCGCTGCAGGCCGAGAACGCCGAGCTGCGCGCGCAGAACCTCGCGCTCGAAGAGCGGATGCGGCGGCTGGAGGCGCTGGTGGCCGGCAGCCGCGCGCCGTAGGCCGTTCCGACGCGCCCCGGATCGTCTCCGGACGTCCGTGGCGCGGGGGTCACACAGCCACAGAGACACGGAGGATTCCAGGCGAATCCTCCGTGTCTCGCTTTTTCTGGAAGATACCACGGTGACCAGGAATGACAGGATATGGCACCGCAGTGCAAGGCTTCGTCCGGAGATGGAGATTCGAAAGGACGTGTCTCACGCAGAGCAGCAGAGCAGCAGAGAACAACAACCTGCTCTGCTGCTCTGCTGCTCTGCGTGAGATTCTTTGGTGCTCCGTTTCCCCTTCCCTGCTTCCGTTATCCGTCCTTTTTCCGGACCGGCAACGAATTCGCCGATCGCGCCGCCGGATCGGGCGCCGAACGCCGCGCGGAGCACGATCCGACCGGGGATCCGCAAACATGCGTTCCGCTGCGCGGGGCGTACGGCCCTGGAAGGAAAGGATTGCGAGCGCGGCGCGGACGAGCCCCGTTTCGGCCGCGGCGCCGTGCCCGCAGCTCAGTGGCCCGGGATTGGCAGCAGGAATGTGGATTCGGGCCGTGGCGAACCGCCTCTGCGACGTGAGCGGCCGCCACGGCGCGAGCCCGGCGGGGAGCGCTGCACGTCCAGTTCGCAGCCCGGCCGCAGGCGCGGCGGATGTCCGTGCCCGCGACCGGGAAACCGGGGGGCTCCCGTGCGCAACGGAGAAGCCCGTCTCACCGGCGCACCGCGGGGCCCGCCCCGGGCCCCTCGCAAACGCCTCTCGAACCCACCTCGCGGAGATCGACCGATGAAGAAGCTCACGCTCCAGGCGGCGCTGGCGGCCGCCGCGCTCGCGTCGCTGCTGGTGCACGCGGCACCCGCCGCGGCGCAGTCCGACATCCTCCTGCGCCTGCGCTCGGGCTCGCCGCTGGGCGACCGCTTCCGCGTGGACAGCGCCAGCGGCTTCGTGGCCAGGGGATACATCGGGATCGGCATCATCCCCTTCAGCGGCGCCGGCGACCGGCTGATGTGGCACCCGTTCAAGGGGGCGTTCCGCACGGGCGGCGTGGACGGCACCCAGTGGGACGACGGGAGCACGGGCTTCTACACCATCGCGGCCGGCTACAACACCACCGCGGAGGGCAACTACAGCACCGCCATGGGATACGGCTCGCGGGCGCAGCTTTCGTACGGCGTGGCGCTGGGCTACACCGCCAACTCCAACGGCACCGCCGCCGTGGCCATCGGCTACCGCGCCACCGCCAACTCGGACTACGGCATCGCGATCGGGCAGCGCGCCAGCACCAACGGCTTCGACGGCGCCATCGTGATCTCCGACCAGTCGAGCAGCGACAGCGTGCTGGCCAGCGCCACCAACCAGTTCTCGGTGCGCGCGGCCGGCGGCTACCGGCTGTTCACCAACGCCACCAAGACCACCGGGGTCAGCCTGAACGCCGGCGGCAGCAGCTGGAACGTGATCTCCGACCGCAACCGCAAGGAGAGCTTCCTGGCGGTGGACGGCGAAGACCTGCTGTCGCGCATCCGCGGCATCCCCGTGACCACCTGGCGCTACCGCGACGAGGCCGACCGCACCGTGCGCCACATCGGCCCCATGGCGCAGGACTGGCAGCGCGCCTTCGGCTTCAGCGCCGACGGCACCACCATCAACATGAGCGACTTCGACGGCGTGAACCTGGCC
>DASWMA010000729.1:0-5836 GCA_036399995.1 Longimicrobium sp.
CGGCGCCGCGCCGGGGCTGCACGACGACTTCTTCGCCGAGGGCGGCGACTCGCTGATGGCGACGCAGCTGGTCGCCCGCATCCGCGCGGAGCTGGGCGCGGAGATCGGCGTGCGCGCGGTGTTCGAGGCGCCCACGGTGGCCGCGCTGGCGGCGATGGTGGGGGTGGTGGACGGCCCGGCCGCGGACGACGAGCTGGGCGCGCTGCTGGCCGGGGTGGCGGACCTGAGCGACGACGAGATCGAGGCGGGCGTGGGAAGGGCGGCCGTGACCGAGCTGGCCGACCGCCTGGCGAAGCTGACGCCCGCGCAGCGCAGGCTGCTGGAGCGTGCGCAGCAGTCCGCGGCCGCCCCCGCCGCGGCCCCCGCCGCCATTCCCGCGCGCGGAGCGGCGTCGGCGCCGCTCTCCTTCGCGCAGGAGCGGCTCTGGTTCCTGGACCGCATGGAGCCGGGGAACGCTTTCTACAACCTCCCCACCGCCGTGCGGCTGCGCGGCGCGCTGGACGAGGCGGCGCTGGAGCGGGCGCTGGGCGAGATCGTCCGGCGTCACGAGGCGCTGCGCACGGTCTTCGCCGAGGCGGACGGCTCGCCGGTGCAGGTGATCGTGCCGTTCGGCGGGTTCGCCCTGCCGGTGGAGGACCTGTCAGCGCTGGGCGAGGCGGACCGCGAGGCGGCGGTCACGCGCCGGGCAGGCGAGGAAGCGGCACGGCCGTTCGACCTCTCGGCCGGGCCGCTCTTCCGCGCGGCGCTGCTGCGGCGGGGCGACGAAGACCACGTGCTGCTGCTCTCGATGCACCACATCGTCAGCGACGGGTGGAGCCTGGGGGTGCTGCAGCGCGAGCTGGGCGCGCTCTACGCGGCGTACCGCGAGGGGCGTGAGTCGCCGCTGCCGGAGCTGGCGGTGCGGTACGCCGACTACGCCGTGTGGCAGCGCGAGCAGCTGGCGGGCGGGGTGCTGGAGCGGCAGATGGCGTACTGGCGGGAGCGGCTGGCGGGAGCGCCGGAGCTGCTGGAGCTGCCGACGGACCATCCGCGCCCGGCGGTGCAGACGTACCGGGGCGCGTCGGTCCCGGTGAGCTTCTCCCCCGAGCTGCTGGAGCGCTTGCAGTCGCTCGGGCGCAGCGAGGGCGCCACGCTGTACATGACGCTGCTGGGCGCCTTCCAGGTGCTGCTCTCGAAGTACAGCGGGAGCGACGACGTCGTCGTGGGCAGCTCGATCGCGGGGCGCACGCGAAAGGAGGTCGAGGAGCTGATCGGCTTCTTCGTCAACACGCTGGTGCTGCGTACCGACCTCGGTGGAGATCCGAGCTTCCGCGAGACGCTGCGGCGGGTGCGCGAGGTCACGCTCGGCGCGTACGCGCACCAGGAGGTGCCCTTCGAGAAGCTGGTGGCCGAGCTGCAGCCGGTGCGATCGCTGAGCCACTCGCCGCTCTTCCAGGTGGTGTTCGAGCTGCAGAAGGCCGTGGGCCAGGGAAGCGCTCTTCCGGGGCTCAGCATGCGCGGAGTCGGTGCGGAGCTCGCGACCGCGCAGTTCGACCTTTCCCTGGAGCTCGCGGCGACCCCCCAGGGGCTGCGCGGCGCGCTGAACTACAGCACCGACCTGTTCGAGCGCGGCACGGCCCTCCGGATGCTCGGCCACCTGGAGCGGGTGCTGGAGCAGGTCGCCGCCGACGCGGACATGCGCCTCTCGCGCCTGGCGCTCGCCGGGCCGGAGGAGCGTGCCCAGGTGGTGGTGGAGTGGAACCGGACCGAGCGGCCGTTCCCGCGGGAGGCCTGCATCCACCAGCTGTTCGAGGCGCAGGCCGGGCGCACGCCGCACGCGCCGGCCTTGGTCTGGGGCCCGGAGGAGCTGACGTACCGGGAGCTGGACGCGCGCGCCAACCGGCTGGCGCACCACCTGGCCGGGCTGGGCGTGGGGC
Organism: Longimicrobium sp.; assembly: GCA_036399995.1. Classification (GTDB taxonomy): domain Bacteria; phylum Gemmatimonadota; class Gemmatimonadetes; order Longimicrobiales; family Longimicrobiaceae; genus Longimicrobium. The sequence goes on from DASWMA010000729.1 coordinate 1,917, forward strand.
CGGAGAGCCGCGTGGGGCTGCGTGTGGAGCGAGGCGTGGAGAACGTGGTCGCCACCCTCGCCGTGCTCAAGGCCGGCGGCTGCTGCGTCCCGGTGGACACCAGCTACCCGGCCGAGCGGATGGCGCTGATGCTCGCCGACTCCGCCGTCCGCGTGTTGCTGGTCGACGGGGAGCTCGCTGCCCCGCCGGCCGGGCCGGACCTCCACGTCGTCCGTCTCGACCAGGTGGCCGAGGTGCTCGCCGCCGGGCCGGACCACGCTCCGTCGAGGCACGCGTGGGCGGGGAACCTCGCGTACGTCTTCTACACCAGCGGGAGCACCGGGCGGCCGAAGGGCGTGATGATGGGGCACCGCGAGGTGGTGCAATACGCATTCTGCCTTCCCGGCACCATGCAGATCGGCCCCGGCGACCGCGTGGCGCAGGCGTCGAACGCGAGCTTCGACGCGGCGGTGTTCGAGATCTGGGGCGCGCTCTTCCACGGCGCCACCCTGGTGGGCATCGACCGCGATGTGCTGCTGTCGGCGCCGCTGCTGGGGCAGGCCCTGCGCGAGCAGGGGATCACGCACCTCTACCAGACGGCGGCACTCTTCAACCAGCACGTGCGGGAGCAGGTGGACGTCTATGCCGGCCTGCGCCAGCTGGTCTTCGGGGCCGAGGCGGTGGGGACGGAGGGCGTGCGCCGGATGCTGCGCTCCGGGAAGCCTGCCCGCGTGCTGCACGAGTACGGGCCCACCGAGGCCACCGTGTGGTGCACGCTGGAGAGCGTGGAGGAAGTCGAGGAGGGCGCGGCCACCGTCTCCATCGGCCGGCCGATCCCCAACGCACGGGCCTACGTCCTCGACTCGGCGGGCGAGCCGCTGCCGGTGGGCGTCCCCGGCGATCTGTGCATCGGGGGCGACGGCGTGGTGCGCGGCTACCTGGGCCGGCCGGCGCTGACCGCCGAGCGCTTCGTCCCCGACCCGTTCGCCACGGAGCCCGGCGCGCGGATGTACCGCACCGGCGACCGGGCGCGGTGGCGGGCCGAGGGGAAGCTGGAGTTCATGGGCCGCCTGGACGACCAGGTGAAGATCCGCGGCTTCCGGATCGAGCCGGGCGAGGTGGAAGCGGCGATCGCGGCGTATCCCGGGGTGCGCGAGGCCCGGGTGATGATGCGCGAGGACCAGCCGGGCGACAAGCGGCTGGTGGCGTACGTGGTGGGGAGCGTGGAGACCGACGGGCTGCGCGCCCACCTGCGCCAGAGCCTGCCGGAGTACATGGTGCCGCAGGCGATCGTCGCCCTCGACCGGCTGCCGCTGAACGCGAACGGAAAGGTGGACCGCAAGGCGCTGCCGGCGCCGGAGTACGCGGCCGACGCGGACCGGTACGTGGCGCCGCGCACACCCACCGAGGAGGTGCTGGCGGGGATCTGGGCGGAGGTGCTGGGTGTGGAGCGGGTGGGCACGGAGGAGAGCTTCTTCGAGCTCGGCGGGCACTCACTGCTCGCGACCCGCGTCGCCTCGCGCGTCCGCGGGGTCTTCGGCGTGGAGCTCCCGCTCCGCGCCATCTTCGAGCGGTCGGTCCTCTCCGAGCTCGCGGACGAGATCGAGCGTCTGCGCGGCAGCGGCGCGGCGGCCGGCGAGGGTGCCATCGCCCCCGCCGCGCGTGAGGGCGACCTGCCGGTGACGTTCGCGCAGGAGCGGCTCTGGTTCGTGGACGCGCTGGACCCCGGGAGCCCGGTGTATGCCATCCCGTTCTCGTACCACATCACCGGCGGTCTCGACCCCGACGCGCTTCGCCGCGCGCTCGCCGAGCTGGTGCGCCGCCACGAGCCGCTGCGCACCACGCTCCCGGCCGTGGACGGCGTCCCCGTGCAGCGGATCGCTCCGCCGCCGTCCGACTTCGATCTGCCAGTTGCCGACCTGCGGCACCTGCCGGCGGACGAGCGGCGGGCCGGGGCCGGCCGGCTGGCGGCCGAAGCCTGGCGGCACCGCTTCGACCTGGCGCGCGGGCCGCTCTTCCGTGCGTCGCTCGTCCACGTCGCTGACGACGAGCACCGCCTCCTCCTCAACCTCCACCACGCCATCGCCGACGGGTGGTCGGTGGGGGTGCTGCTGGAGGAGCTCTCCGCGCTCTACGGCGCCTTCTCGCGTGGGCTACCGTCGCCGCTGCCGGAGCCCGCGCTGCAGTATGCGGACTACGCGGTGTGGCAGCGCGAGCGGCTGTCCGGCGCTGCGCTGGAGGGGCAGGTGGAGTTCTGGCGGCAGGCGCTGGAGGGCGCTCCGGCGCTGCTGGAGCTGCCGGCCGACCGTCCCCGGCCGCCGGTGGAATCGCACCGCGGCGCGGTCGAGCGCATGGTCGTCTCGTCCGAGCTGACGGCGGAGGTGCACGCGCTGGCCCGCCGCGAGGGCGCCACGCTGTTCATGGTCCTCCTCGCCGCGCTCGACGTGGTGCTGGGACGCCTCGCCGGGCAGGAGGACGTCGTCGTCGGGACGCCGATCGCGGGGCGGACGCGGGCGGAGACCGACCGGATGGTGGGGCTCTTCCTCAACTCGCTGGCGCTGCGGACCGACCTCTCGGGCGATCCGAGCTTCCGCGAGCTGCTGGGGCGGGTGCGCGAGACCACGCTGTCGGCGTACGCACACCAGGATCTCCCCTTCGAGCGGGTGCTGGAGGAGGTGCGTCCGGAGCGGAGCCTGGCGCACGCCCCCGTGTTCCAGGTGATGCTCAACCTCCTCAACTACCAGGACGCGGCCTTCCACGCCGACGGCCTCCAGGTGGCGGGGGGCGGCCCGGGCGGCGAGGTGCCCAGCAAGTTCGACCTCACGCTGTACGTTGGGGAGCAGCGGGGCGGGGGGATCTACGTCAACCTGGTCTACGCCGCCGACCTCTTCGATGCGCCGCGGATGCGCGGGCTCCTGGCACAGCTCGAAGGCGTGCTCCGCCAGGCCGTGGCCGCGCCGGAGACCCGCGTGAGCGCGCTGTCGCTGGCAACGGAGGCGGCGCGCGGGGTCCTTCCCGACCCGGCACGGCCGATCGGGGCCGAGGCCTGGCGCGGGGCCGTGCACGAGAGGTTCGCCGCCCACGCGGCGAAGTCTCCGGATGCGCTGGCGATCTCCGCTGCGGCAGAGACGTGGACGTACGCCGAGCTGGACGCGGCGGCCAACCGCATCGCGCACCGGCTGATCGACGGCGGGGTGCGGCCGGGCGACGTGGTGGCCGTCTATGCCCACCGCTCGGCGCCGCTCATCCGCGCGCTTCTCGGGACGTGGAAGGCCGGCGCGGCGTTCGCCGTCCTCGACCCGGCGTATCCGCCCGCTCGTCTGGCGGTGCAGGCCGGCGCGGCGCGTCCCGCCGCCGTGCTGCGGATCTCCGCCGCGGGCGAGGTGCCGGCGGAAGCCGCCGCCGCGCTCGCGGAGAGCGCCCGGCTCACCGTCGTCCTGACGGCGGACGGGAAGGACGGCGGGGATGGATTCCCCTCCGCCGCGCCCGCCGTGTCCGTGGGGCCGGACGACCTGGCGTACGTCGCGTTCACCTCGGGGACCACGGGCGCACCGAAGGCGATCGCCGGCACGCACCGGCCGCTGGCGCACTTCTTCGGCTGGTACGCGACGGAGTTCGGGCTGTCGGCGGGCGACCGCTTCTCCCTCCTGTCGGGCTTGGCGCACGACCCGCTGCTACGCGACGTCTTCGCCCCGCTCGCCACCGGCGGCCGCATCGTCATCCCCGATCCCGACCAGGTCGGCACGCCCGGCTGGCTGGCGGGGTGGATGCGGGACGTTGGCGTCACCGTGGCCCATCTCACCCCCGCGATGGCGCAGGTCGTCGCGTCCTCCGCGGATGCGGAGCTCCCCGCGCTGCGGCTGGCGTGCTTCGGCGGCGACGTGCTGCGCGCGGGAGACGTGGAGCGGCTGCGCGGCCTCGCGCCGAACGCCGAGGCCGTC
>DASWMA010000730.1:0-13667 GCA_036399995.1 Longimicrobium sp.
TGAACCAGGTGTCGCAGATCGCGCGGGGGAAGGCCTACTTCACCAGCACGATGACGCTGGGCCAGTACATCATGCGCGACTTCCTCCGCCGGAAGACCCGCCGCGCGGGGTAGGAACGGCAGGGCTCACGCAGAGACGCAGAGCAGCAGAGAGAACGCGGGAGTCTCTCTCTGCTGCCTCCGCTGCTCTGCGTGAGATTTTCGGTCGCTACAGCTTCACCCGGAACTCGAAGCACTCGATCCCCAGCCCCTCGCGGAAGTAGAAGCGGTGGGCCTGCTCGCGCGTCACGCGCGAGATCAGCTGCAGCTCCGTGCAGCCGTTCTCGCGCCCCTGGGCCTTGAGCCAGTCGAGCAGCTGCTTGCCGTAGCCGCGCGAGCGCACCCGCTCGTCGCTCACCAGGTCGTCCACGTACAGCAGCTTGCCGCAGTACAGCATGTGCATGAAGCGGTAGCCGGCCACCGCGCGCACCTCCCCATCGTCCTCCAGCGCGGCCAGGCGGTACCCGTCGCTCGCCATCATCGCGCGGACGGCGGCCAGGTACTCGTCGCGGCCCAGGTGCGGGCGGAGCTGGGCCATCACGTCGTGGGTCGCTAGAATCTCGTCGTCGGTCCGGGGACAGGTGATCGGCATCGGGCGGTCGGGGTGGGGGAGGATGGTCGTCCGGCGAGACAGCGAAGGTAGGGAACGACGAAGCGGCCCGACAGGCGGGCCGCTTTCGTCTTTCTGATGACTGCCGGGATCGGCCGGTCAGCGCGGGATCTTGCGGCCGGCGGTGAAGACGCCGCGGTTGCGGTCCCACAGCAGCTCGATGGCGCGGTAGCGCCGTGCCCCCACGATCCGCCAGTACCGCTGGATCTCGGCCTCGGGCCACCTCCCGTTCGGCCCCCGCGGATCGGCGAAGGATTCGTCGCTGTCGCGCGCCTCGGCCTGCACACGGATGGTGGTGCCCGTGCGCGGCAGGATGTAATGCAGGAGCACGGGGCGGTACTTCCGGGCGGGCGGCGTGGCGCCCGGCGCCAGGAAGTCCACCAGGTCCATGCGGGGCACCAACGGGCGCGTGATCGCCACCATCTGGCGGCCGCGAAGCTCGTAGAAGGTCAGGCTCGTCCCGGTGCCGTCTTCGCTCCGCTCCAGCTGGCTGCACGCGAAGATCCGCGAACCGTCGGCCTTCCGGAAGATGGCGAAGGTGGTCTCGGAGCCCAGGTCGCCCTCGATGTCGCTCACCTGCAGGTAGCCGTTCGCGTCGTCGACGGTCACCCGGCGCGGGTCTCCCGGCTGCAGCGACACGCCCTGCGCGCACGGCGCCATGCGGAACCACTCGCGGACGGACTGGCACCGCGCGACTTCCGCGCTGGCGACGGAGAGGACCGCGGCGAGAAGGAGGGGACGGATCATTCTGGTCGTGGGGGCGGGTGGATCGGGTGGGACGCCTTCAAGCATGCAACGCGGCGGAGCGTTGCGAAAGCTCCGCCGCGTGCACGTGCCTCGTTCCGCCGGTCGCGGGCGGACGGCGTTACATCCCGCTCGGATACGTCTCGGGCACCTCGTGCTCGGGGACGGGTGTCATGTGCAGCGGGTGCAGCGCCTGGGTCTGGTCGATGTAGAGCATCGCGTCGTACCGGTACGGGAGGACGGAGGGGACGTAGTTGCCGTACGCCTCGCGCTCGGGGCGGTACACCACGCCGATGGCGCGGTGGCCGCGGCGGTCCAGCGCGCCGGGCACCTCGTCGAAGCCCTCCAGCAGCAGCAGCTTGTTCTGCGGCGACGCCTGGTGGAAGACGTGCTCCCAGCTCCCCGGGCGTGCCTCGGGCACGGTCACGCGGCGCATCGGGGCGCCCCACTCCTCGCCGGCGATCACGGTGCCGGCGTAGGACGAGAAGCCGGCGATCACCACGTCGCCGCCGTACGCCTCGCGAGCCAGCTGGCCGACGTTCACCATCCCCGAGCGCGCCATGTCGGTGGCGCGCGCGTCGCCCACGTGGGTGTTGTGCTCCCACACGATGGCCTTCGCATCGGGCCCGTGGTGCTTCATCAGCCGGTCGAGCGTGTCCATCATGTGGGTGTCGCGCACGTTCCAGCTGGCCGCCCCGCCGCGGACCATCGCGCGGTAGTAGCGCTCGGCGTTCTGCGCCACCATCGCGTTCTGCTCGGCGTTGAAGAAGGCCTCGGGCCCCTCACGACGGAAGTCGGGCCCCTTGCGGCGCAGCTCCGCGAGGGTGGCGATCACCTCTTCTTCGCAGTCGGTGGGCACCATGGCGGTGGCCCACGCGTACTCCTGCACGTCTTCTTCGAAGGGGTCGAAGCAGCCGTACGAGCGCCGTGCCCGCTCGGCCAGCGCGGGGTCCACGCGCTCCAGGTAGCGCGTGACCACGTCGATCGACTCCCACAGCGAGTACACGTCCAGCCCGTAGAACCCCACCTTGGCCTCGTCGGCCCGGCCGTGGTTGAAGGCGCGCAGCCATTCCACCAGCTCCACCACCTCTTCGTTGGCCCACATCCAGGTGGGCCAGCGGTTGAAGGCGTGTAGCACCTCGCGCGCATCCCTTCCGACGTCGCCCCACGCCTTGGCGTAGAGGTTCACGGTGTAGCAGTCGGGCCAGTCGCCCTCCACGGCGATGAAGGTGAACCCCTTCTCGGCGATCAGTCGGCGCGAGATGCGGTCGCGCCAGGTGTAGTAGTCGGCGGTGCCGTGGCTGGCCTCGCCCAGCAGCACCACGCGCGCGTCGCCGATGCGCTCCAGCAGCGGGTCCAGGTCCGTGTCGTCCTGCAGCGGCAGCGCGCGCTCGCGCACGGCCTCGATCAGCCTCTCTTCCGCCATCCCCCAGCCTCCCCGTCCGTATCCTCGTTTCGCCAGCCCAGGGGCCGAAAATCCGCAGATTCTGCGCCCGTGGCCCCCACAGCGTCGCTGGATGTCACACAGAGGCACAGAGTGCACAGAGGTGGGTTCTCTGTGTCTCTGTGCCTCTGTGTGAGTCCCGCCGTTCAGCCGGGCCGGGCGACGAGATCAGTCCTTGTACGGATCGATCTCGCCGGCGCCGGCCATCACCACCACCAGGGGATGCAGAACGTGCTGCACCTCGATGGTGGGGCCCTGCGCCTCCAGCACCTTCGGCAGGCGGCGGTACACCTGCGGCGCCTCGTCCAGGCCGCCGCCGCGCAGCACCACGCCCTTCTTCCCCAGCCAGTCCTCCACCATCTTCGGCTGGATCTTGCCGTGGCTCTTCACCATCCCGCGGCGCGTGCGCTTGCCCGCGGCCTCGGTGCGGCTCATCACCCGGCCGGCGCCGTGCACGGTGCTGAACAGCGCGTCGCGCTGCACGGCCGCGATCTCGCTGTCTTCCGGCGCCACGGCGCCGCGCACGATCACCGCGTCGTCGCCCATCGACCCGCCGATGAAGCCGCGCTGGCCTGGGAACGCCGGCGTGGCGCCCTTGCGCACCACGATGTACTCCACCGGCTCGCCCTGGGGCGACAGGTGCGTCTCGCGCCAGGCGAAGTTGTGGTGGTTGTGCACCATCTCCAGCTCGGTGCCGCCCAGCAGCTCCACCACCTTGCGCGCCACCCACTCGCGCCCGGCATAGGCGTAGCGCCCGGCCAGCTCCATCAGCTGCCAGTAGTCGTGCCCCACGGGCTGGGTCACGTCCAGCAGCACCTCCTTCTCCCGCGCGCGCTGCCCCCAGTCGCCGCCCTGCGACAGCGACAGGAAGTCACTGGCGACGGTGTGCCCGAAGCCGCGGCTGCCGAAGTGCACGCCCACCCACACCGCGCCCGCCTCGTCGGCGAACACGTCCACATAATGGTTGCCCGAGCCAACGGTTCCCAGCTGGCGCCGCGCCTTCTCGCGCAGCGTGTCGCGGTAGCCGCCGGTGTTGGGGATGGCGTACCACGCCGGGTCGTTGAACAGCGGGTCGTCCACCGGCGCATCGTCCGCCTCGTTCTTCCGCCCGATCCCGAACGACACCGTGCTGGCGATCTCGTCGGCTACGCGGTTCACACGCTTGTCGCTGGCGAGGCGGTGCGGATTACGCTTCGCCTCGTCGAGCGTGAGCCCCTTGCTCACATCCTCGATGCTCAAGTCCGTGCGAATAGCACAGTTGCCGCACGCGATGTCGAAACCCACGCCCACCACCGAGATGTGGTCGCGGTACGCCGCCACGCCGCCGATGGGCATCACGTAACCGACGTGTCCGTCCGCCATGATCGCCACGCGCTCAGCGCGGCTCGCCACGTCCTGCAACTGGCGAATGGTGTTCTCGTCGTGCTGTCCAAAGATCTTCATCGTACCTATCCTTGTGTGGCCGAAGCCAATGTCGAATCCAGCGGTTCTAGTCGGGGAACTCTATCGCACGGTTGAAAGTGATCCTGATTCCCCCGTACATTTCGTCAGGCTGCTTTTCCACGATAGGTTGGTCTTTCCTCTGCGCAATCCACTCCGAGCCCGCCAAGAAGCCGGGGTCTTCCGACCCGCGTTGCTCAAGTTCCCGAACGCGGGCATCGTAACGATGCAAACGAAGCCACACATACGTAGGGGTCCGACCCAATCTACCCTGCTGCCCGAACCTTTTGTTCACAAGTAGCAACCGGCTCAACCGCTTAGAAGCGTGTCGAAGAACTCCGCGAACGACGCGCTTCGTTACCTCCTCACTTGGCCTTAAAACGATCTCAGCGTGTAATCTTCGAACTCCGCTTGCGCTCCGATTTTGTACCGTCCGTACGTCATATTTAGTGCGCCAAACGTCTACTCTGTCCGATCGCCACGCCTTTACGAGATTCCGCCCAGAGCGCTTCCAATTCGTCCTCAGGATGTTCGTAAGCGTCCACAGCTGTAGGCGAAAGCGCGACGCATCGTACCAGAGCAAAGACACCTCGAAAAGCTCACGGGTAACGGCGCCCCACCCGTGCTCCAGAAGGCGCTTAACTTGATCAGCCGGATATACTGCGGTTGCTGGTATCTTTGGACCGCAATCTACTTGGACTACGAATCCACTGTACACTTCACCGCCGTGTTGATACGCATGCGTCGCCACACTGAGACTGTCGAGCACATGCGCTAAGCGAGCGCGCGTCGTAGAGCGGCAATAGATCACAAGCTGCTTTGTTGCCATCGGCCCATGACTCTCCCACATTCCATCAACTGTGAATCCGCTGTGTGAGCACATGCCTTTAAGCAGTAGATATCGGAGCCCAGCGGGGACACTCGCCAGTCCTCGAGAGTGCACCGTTGCACTGTTGCGGCAAATGAAAAGCAGCAGTGCCGCCGCCATTGCATGGCAGGTGTTAACTAGGGTGTCGAAGAGGTTTGCGAACTCCCGGCCTGTGAGTTCCACGACATCTTTTTTGTCCGCATAACGGATCTCAATATCAGCGTATGTGATATTGCCGTGTGAGATCGCGTTTCTCACGGTGGAGTTGAACCCGGCTACCAGTTGAACCAGCCCATGTTTCGTCAATGTTTGGACTTGTTTCGCCAGCGCTTGACCCACAAGGTCCTTTGCATTTCCACCGATAACCTCGAGGGGCACCTTGATTAGATGGTGGTAAATGTGCTCCACATACCGCTGATACTCTGGGTGCCAAATTTGGTCAAAGGCTTGAAAATCTGCGGGTGACCTGACAGCGATAGCATGCTCTAAGTCCCAACTCGTGCCAGTTCGCACGAGTGAGATGATCGCATGCGTCAAAGCGTCAGAATGTTTTTCCATGGCGGCGAGTGTCTTTTCCGGCGCGTTCTCACAAAATGAGAGGAAGCGCTCAAGCACTGCCACGTCTAAGTACTTGAGCGGTCTGGTTGCAGTGAAATCGTACAGCGACAACGCCAGAAGCGGTTCAGCGGAGACGTCGATCAGATGTCCGAATCGTTCTGCAACCACGTCCGCACGGAATGCACTTTCCAACGTCAGGAGAGAGTGCCGGAGCCCTGGTGCAGCATGCCGCTTCACGTTCTCGTTGAGTTTGTTCACGGTCGGCGTCCACGCGAATTGGGTTTGTTCGATCAACCACTCCGACGGCATCTCTTCCGCTCACTCATCGTCGTCCCAGCGGCGGTCGACGCGCTCTTCCTTGCGGCGAAGGTACTGCAGCTCGCGGTCGCGCGCCCGCTGGCGCTCGGTGGATTCGCGGATCGCCTCGATCACGCTGGTGCGCAGCCACACCCGCGCGCCGGTCAGGTCCACGAACTTGACCCAGCGCTGCAGCCAGCGCCGGTCCAGCGCACGCGACACCCGCGCCGCCGTCTCGGCGTCCACGTAGAACCAGTCGCCGCGGGTGTCCAGCACGTAGTAGTCCCCCGCGCGCGGCTGCTCCTGCTCGGCATGCTGCAGCTTCTGCTTCGTCTCCATGGTCCGGTTCGGTTGAACGGCTTCACTCCAGCGGTTCCAGCGGGCCCGGCTCCAGGAATCGCCGCGGGCCAACGCGGGCGCCGCTCGCGACCTGGTCGCGCGTCCAGCAGTGGTCGTCGTAGTCGTGCCCGGCGACGCCGCCGAAACGGTCCAGCGCTTCCAGCACGAACGCTTCCGCGCCGGTGGCGCCGTACACCACATGCGCCGCCAGCGACACGAGCTCCGGGGTGCCGAGCGTCTCGGCCAGGTGCGCCCAGTCTTCCGACTCCCAGTCGGCCCAGTCGTCGCGCCACGCCATCAGCACCGGCTCCGAGGCCGACGGCCACCACCAGTGCGTGAGCGACCCGTCGCCGCCCGCGCCGGAGATCCGCTCGGCCACCGAGTCGAGCCACGCCTCCACCCGGGGCCAGCTCGCGCCCGCGGTGTGGATCCCCAGGTAGCGCCCCATCATATCCTCGTCTCTGCGTTCCGGGGAACCCCGGCCGTGCTCCGCCGGCGGGCGCGCGCGGGCCCGGAGCCCGGGCCCCGGACCGCGCCGCCTACCGCGCGAAGTCGGCGATCAGCGCCGGCGTGGCGGCGTCGAACCCCACCACGTCCAGCATCCCCGCGTCGTCCGGGTCGGCGATGGTGAACCCGTTGGACGCCATCGCGACGACGATCAGCTTCGCCGCGATCCCCGTAGCCTTGCGATACTGCCGCAGGGCCTGCGAGGGGTGGATGGAGCCGGCCCACGTCTCGCTGTCGGTGTAGATCACGAAGACGTCGACCTTCCATCCCTGCTTGCGCGCCTCCACCATCGGCAGCGCGCAGTCGGTTCCGCCGAAGGTCAGCGCGGCGGTCCGCGCCAGCACGTCGTCCAGCCGCTGCCGCGGCGAGATGCTGAGCGTGCTGAGCCCCGACGGGTAGTGCGCGTGCATGCTGGGGTAGCCCCCGGCCGTGAAGGCGGTGAAGAAGTGCCGCGGCTCGGTGGCCGCGGTCACCAGCGCCATCGCCGCCGAAGCCTCGCGGCAGCTCACCCCCGCCAGCCCGTGCACGGGCACCATCATGCTCCCCGACACGTCCAGCGCCAGCATGGTGCGCCGTCCGCTGGGCTCCACCGCCCCGAACGCCAGGTAGAACGCGGCGTCCAGCGCATCCACCACCCGCCCCACCGGCTGCCACGCGCCGCTCCCCCGCACGCCCCGCCCGCCGGCGTACGTCCGCAGCGCCGACAGCAGCTGCACCGGGTGCACCCGCGCCCGGCGCAGCGCCTCGCCGTCCGCCAGCCGCGCGGCGACGGCGGCGGAGGCATCGCTCCCCGGCGCCAGCACGCCCACGCGGGTGAGCGTCGCCAGGTTGCGGACCAGCGCGGTCAGCGGCATCGACTCGAGCAGCGCCTCCCACACCACGGCGTGCGCCAGCAGGTGCGTGGGCACCATCTCGCGCGTGAGCCGGTGCGCGCGCACCCACTCCGCCGCCCGGCGCGGCTCGATCTGCGCGTCGGCGTGCAGCTCGGCCACCGCGCGCACCAGCCGCACGGCCTCGGTGTCGGGCGCCTCGGCCGGCAGCGCGCCGGTGACGGCCCGGGTCAGCAGCGCCCCCTGCTCGGCATCGGCCGGCCGCGGGTGCGCCAGCCGCAGCGCGTCGCGGTGCGACCAGCCGTCGCGCTGCGGGTACTTCAGGAGCTGGTAGGCCAGCTCGCGCGCGGGCCGGGCCGTGTACCAGCGCCCCACCGCCCGCCGCACTCCCCGCCCCCAGCCGCGGAACGCCTTCGCGTACTGCAGCCAGTGCAGCAGGTGCGTGCCCGTCCGCGCCACCCGCGGCAGCGCCTCGAGCGCGGCGGCACGCGTGGCCGGGTCGCCCAGCCCCGCGGCCATCGCCAGGGCGAACAGCGCGGGGTCGTTGCGCGGCGCGCGCCCGGCCTCGCTGATCTCCACGATCCGGCGCACCACGCGCGGGCCGTCTTCGGCCAGGCAGTCGGCCACGGCGGTGGCGTTCTCCACCGTCAGCTCGCGCTCGGCCACGTAGTAGGTCCCGCCCTCGGTGCCGAGCACCAGGAACCGGTCGAGCCGGGCCCAGTGGTCCACCGCCCAGGCGAACCCGCCCCCGCTGTTGGGCACCTGCGCCGACCCGGGGATCGGCGCCACCTGCGGGGTCCCGAGCGCCCGCAGGCGAGCGGCGAAATACTTCGTGAAGTCCATCATCTCCGTTTCACTCGCCTCCTTTCCGGGCTGAGTGTGGTTGGAACGTGCGCCGCGCGCGGACGAGGGGCCCGGCGGGTGTTTCCCGGGCCGGTGTTCAGCCGGCGCCTGGGTGCGATAACCCGCGCGGTTCGGCCCGCGCGCGGCGCGGGGTGAAGGGGAGGCGGATGAGGTGGCGCCGTCCGGAACGCGGCCTCCGGTCGCCCGGCGAGCCATCCGTGAAAGGGATTCGATAACCGGCCGGCATCGACCCGCCCCCCTTCCTTTCCATCTCGCCGCGCCGCCGGCGCACGGACGAAGGTCCGCGTCGGCCCCGGGGTCGCTGGTTCCCGGGTGGTGTTTGGAGCGATAACCGAGTCGCGATCGGCCCGTGCGCTCTTCGGTGCGGCGTCGTGTCGTCTGCTGCAGTGGAACCGGCGGGATTCGAACCCGCGACCTCTCGATCCGGAGTCGGTAACCTTCGGCCTTCGGCCCGGCGTGGCCGGACAAGTGGGTGGCGAAGGGTTTAGCGCTCTACCAGGCTGAGCTACGGTCCCACGTCCTGCATTCCTGCGTCATGCGGCGAGACGGGAAGCCCGGCGGGATTCGAACCCGCAGCCTCCGGATTAGCGATGATCCTCCGCCTGCGGCCCGTGGCATGCGCCACGGGCGAGGTGTCGGGGGAGGAAAAAGTCCGGTGCTCCAGCCGTTGAGCTACGGGCTTCCACGTCTCTGCACTCGTTCCGTCTGGCTGACTCGGCCGGCGGGCCGGCGGGACCATGTCCGCCTTGCAGCCCAGGGAGTCGCGTTCACCGGTGCCTTGGGCTCGCACGCCCCGCCGGCGCCGCCGGCCTTTCCTGCTGGATCACCTCCCGTCGATGGTCCGATCTCGGGTGGCGGAAACGAAAATCGCCCCGCCCGCGTCTGGTGCGGGCGGGGCGATCGGCTGATCGCTCCGGCGGATCGGGTGCCGGCGGACGCTATGCCGCCAGCCCGGTCCTCCCGCGCTGTTCCTGCCCGGTCTTCGCACGCCACGCCGCCGTCTCCGGCAGGCCGGCCCCGGCCGCTCTCAGCCCGTTCATCAGGCCGAAGGGAGCGTACGGATGCACTTCGCCCCGCGGCGTGCCGGCGCACGGGGCTCCGCACACGGACGGCACGAAGCCGCCGCCGGAGGACCGGTGCCGAAGGGGGGCGAAGCTGCCTCGCTGCATTCTCGCTAACGTCTCTGCCGGCTCTTCCGGCGGGTCGGGTTCTGAAGTGCCTGGAACGCAAAATCGCGCCACCGACGTCTCACCGTGCTCGGGCACGGTGCGGCCATCCTCTCCCGCGAACGGGTGAGCGGAGGACCAATCGACATCGGGACGCGACTCCCAGGAGGCGACGAGTCTACACGAGCCCCCCGCCGCCTGTCAAGCCTTGTTTTCGAAGCCCCGCTCTCACGCTCTGGGCCCTCCATCCGCCGGACACCGCGTAAACGTCGATTGGCGAAGGACTTGGCGGGGGGATGAAAAACGGCGGCGGGGCAGACAAAATGCTATCTGCCCCGCCGCCACCCCGATCTGGATGACCGATGATCTCGCCCCGACGTCAGCCCTGCGGCCCCGTCTGCGACGGGTCCTGGTCGGAGGTGGCGGTGGTCGAAGCGGTGGGCTGGTAGGCCTCGCCGCCGGACTCGTCCTCCACGGGCGGCGTCCACGATCCGCCCGCCTCGCCGGCGCCGGCATCCGCCGAAACCGCGGCGGGCTCGGCGGTGACGGCGGCCGGCTCCTCGGCGACGGCCACGGGCGGCTGCACCACGCCGGCATCCGACACGATGGGGGTGTTGGGGAGCGCGACGGCGGGGGGCGCCGGGGCGGCGTCCTGCGCGGCCGGGGGCACGGCGTCGTGCAGGGTGGAGCCCGGGGCGCCGGGCACCAGCGTAGCGAGGATCCCTCGCAGCGACTCGGAGAGCTGCGCCGGGTCCTTGCCGCTGGTGAGCTGCTGCTGCAGCGTCACGATCTGGCTGGCCACCGTCAGCCGCGCCTGCGAAACCTCCTCGGTGGCGCGCGACTGCGCCGCGCGCTCGCGCTGCGCCATCTCTTCGGCCGCGCTGCCGCGGAACACCGCTTCGATGCTCTCCACCAGCTTGGCCAGGATGCGGTACACCGCCGACGCCGAGAAGCCGCCCAGCATGGCCAGCATGGGCAGCGTCACCGCGCCGCTTTCCGCCGAGGAAACCTCGGGGAGGAGCGCCACTAGGATGAAGCCGGCCATCAGCCCCAGGATGAACTTGATCCAGTAGGTGGGCTCGTACTTGGGGTCGTAGGTGCGCTTCACGATGTAGCCGTTCACCTGCATCAGCATGGCGAACGACGCGCCGATCCCCGCGGCCGAGATCCAGAACAGCTGGTTGACCATCATGTCCAGCCCGGTGTCGTTCTGGAAGCTGACCCGGCCGGTGCCCGACGTGTAGTCGGTGGCGCTGAGCACGAAGAAGATCAGCACCGAGGCCACGGCCGCGCCCATCAGCCGCCGCACCAGGCCCACGGAGCCCAGCCACGAAAGACGGCCGCTGCCCCCGTGCTCGTCGCCCATGGCCAGCAGCGCGCGCGGCGTGGCGGGTGCCACCAGCCGCGAAAGCTGGATGTGCGCCTTCACCAGGGGCGCCAGGGTGGCGGGCTGACCGGGATCGGCGAGCCGGGCAGCCTCGATCGAGTCGGCGATCGAGGACGACACCGGCATTCCCGAAGCCAGGGCATAGCGCGCCATGGCGGTGCATTCCTGCAGCATCTGCTCGCGCAGCGCGACGGAGCCGGGTTGGGAGGCCATGAGTACCGCGGGGAAAAGAGGGGAGGAAGAACGGGTACCGCGAAAAACGGGGTGCTACAGTTTAGCGTGTCAGGCGCCATTCGTGTAGGCCTCTGTTTATCACAGCCTGATTTCGGACAATACATGTGGCCACCTGGCCGTATCTCGTTAGCGGCAAATGCGTTGCAAGAGCACGAAGGGAACGGGAGAAGCGGCGGAATTACCGGTTTTCCGTATCCTCCCCGCTCTTCCCTGCTTCCTGTTCACGCAGTTCGGCGAGCCCGACGGCAGGATACGGCAGGTCGAAGCGAGAAGGGGCGCTCCGCCAGCCGGAGCGCCCCTTCGTCGCATCGCCGCCATCCGGCCGTCAGCGGCCCACGCGGGCGCTGCCTTCCAGCAGGTTCATGGGGCCGAAGGTGGGCTGGCCCAGCACGCCGGCGTCCACCCCCACCGTGCCGCGCAGCGCGTAGCGGATCGACTGGCCGGTGGCGGCGCGCAGCAGCACGTCGGCCAGGCCGGGGATGTCGTTGAAGTTCACGCTGATGTCGAGCGGCACCAGGGTCTCGGCGCCGCCCTGCATGGGCACGCCCAGCGGGAAGTCGACCTGGGCGGCGTTGCGGCCCTCCAGCATCAGCCCGCCGGCCAGGCGGCTGAGCGTGATGCCGATGGGGTTGGGGTTGCGCACCCGCGCGTACAGCCGGATGGCCGCGCCGCCCTGCGGCCGGCCGAACCCCGGCGCCAGCAGCCGCAGCTGTGCCGGCTGGCTCTGGTCGACGAAGAACTGCGGCGCCTGGATGCCGAGCTGCGCCAGCGTGGCGCACCCCGACAGCAGCGGGAGCGCGCCGATCAGCACCGCAGCACGCATGAGCCTGGTCCTCGACATCTCGATTCTCTCCGTTTCTTGACGTATCCGCCCGCCTCACCCTGGGCGGACGCTTCGAGCTGACCCGTGGACCGCCGCAGCTCCCCGATGCCGGCTCCGTGCACCGCCACTGCGGCCGCGACGCAGCCGGCAGTCCGCGCAGGCGGACTTCGTGTGGTCGTTGCCGCGGCTTCAGCCGCCCGGCCACCCGGCCGCCGGAGCGCCACCGTCCTCGATGACGCCCCAGGCCGGCGATCGACGCCCCCGGCCCGCGGCGCCCCGCTCGCGCATCTCGTTGTGCCGCAATCGGCTGCGTGACGAATGCCACACGCGTGCCACGGCGGCCGAGCGGGGCGGAAATCCACGGGCGAAGCGGCTTCCGCGCTGGAATGATGTGTGCATGAGGGTGGCCCTCCCGTCCCCGGCGGGAGACGCACGCGCGGCCGGGGTGAGGACGGCCGGACCATGGCCCGATTCGGATCGCACACCGCCTGCTGCAAAAAGGAGGTAACCGGTGGATACCACACTGCCCGGAACCGGGGGAACCCACGCGCCGGCGCTCCAGGAGGTGCTGGACGGGCTGAACGACCTGCTCCAGCTGGACCACGACGCCCTGGCGGCGTACGACGTGGCCATCGCCAAGCTGGAAGACCGGGACCACGCCAGCCAGATCTCCGGCTTCCGCCGCGACCACGAGCGCCACGTGCGCGAGCTGAACGAGCTGGTCACGCGGCTGGGCGGCACCCCGGTGAACCACCCGCACGCGACCGGCCCCTTCAAGACCGCCCTGCAGAGCCTGGGCGGGCTGGCCGGCGACAAGGGGCTGCTGATGGCGTTCCGCACCAACGAGCTGCAGGTGCGCACCAAGTACGACCACTACGCCAGCAAGGCCATGCTCTGGCCCCCCGAGGTCAAGCGCATCGTGGACGGTGCCGCGCTCGACGAGGAGCGCCACTACGCCTGGGTGGCCGGGGTGCTGCAGCGCATGGGCGTGGGCCACGGCGAGGTGGAAGACGTGCACGCCATGAACGCGGCCCGCGAGCGCGCCAACGTGGGCGGCGGCGTGATCGACAGCGCCAAGGGGGCCGTGTCGGGCGCCGCGCACGCGGTGGGCGACAAGGTGAGCGGCGCGGCCAGCTCGGCGGCGGGCGCCGTGGGCGGAGCCGCCTCTTCGGTGGCCGGCACGGTGGGCGGCGCCGTGGGTGGCGCGGCCAGCTCGGTGGCGGGCACGGTGGGCGGTGCCGCGAGCTCCGCGGCGGATGCGGTGCGCGGCGCGGCCGGGAGCGTGGGCGACCGGGTGAGCGGGCTGGCCGGGCAGGTGCGCGGCGGCGTGAGCAGCGGCGCCGACGCGGTGCGCAACCGCATCTCGGGGCTGCTCGACACCGAGGAGGGCCCGCTGGCCGGGCCCGTGGACCGGGCGCAGGCGCTGGGCACCGGCTTCGAGGGCCGCGTGCGCGAAAAGCCGCTCCAGACGCTGCTGCTGGCCGGCGTCGCGGGGTTCGTGATCGGCCGGCTGCTTCG
>DASWMA010000731.1:0-12890 GCA_036399995.1 Longimicrobium sp.
CATCCACGTGATGGAAGCCGGCCGCCTGGTGGAGAGCGGCGGCTGGGCCGAGCTGGTCGAGAAGCCCGGCGGCCGGTTCCGGGCGCTGTGGCTGAGCCAGGAGTCGGAGCTGTAGGGTGCCGGGTACCGGGTGCCAAGTGCCAAGTGCCAGGTGCCAAGTGCTAAGTGCTAGGTGCTGAGTGCTGAGTGCTGAATTATCAGGGATTCCGCGCGGAGTCCGCGCTCCCCCACCCTCGCCCGCGAAGCGGGGAGGGTGAGCGCCCTGAGGCGCGGGGAGGGGCCCCCGCGGGACGACCGAAGCGCTCCATCATTCCCCTTGACTAACCGCTGCGTCTCCGCTATTTAACCATCTAGTTATTTAACCATCATGTTAATCAGATGACGAACGCAGATCGCCTCAGCACCACCTTCGCGGCGCTCGCCGACCCCACGCGGCGGGCGATCCTGTCGCGGCTGTCGCGCGGCGAGGCCACGGTGACGGAGCTGGCCCAGCCGTTCGACATGAGCATGCCCGCCATCTCCAAGCACCTCAAGGTGCTGGAGCGCGCGGGGCTGATCGAGCGCGGGCGCGAGGCGCAGTGGCGCCCCTGCCGCCTCCAGGCCGAGCCGCTGCGCGAGGCCGACAGCTGGATCGAGCAGTACCGCCGGTTCTGGGAGGAAAGCTTCGACAAGCTCGACCAGTACCTCCGCGAGCTGCAGGACGGGGTGGCCGATGACGGCTCGTGAGCTCGAAGCCGTGCATTCGCTCGCGGTCGGCGCGAGATCGTGACGCGAGCATCCGACGTGTGATCCACACGCCCGCCGCGCGGTGCGGCCGGCGATCCATCAACCCTCTGACCTGGGTGACCACGATGTCCGCAGCGCAGATGACCAACCCCGATGCCGCCTCCGCCACGGCGGACCGCGAGATCGTGATGACCCGCGTGTTCAACGCGCCACGCGAGCGGGTGTTCGAGGCGTATTCGCGCGCCGAGCACCTGGACCGCTGGTTCGGCCCGCGCGGCTTCACCACCGTCACGCACGCGATGGACTTCCGCCCCGGCGGCGCGTGGAGCTTCACCATGACGGCGCCGGACGGGACCGTGTACCCCAACTACGTGGCGTACCGCGAGATCGACCGGCCCGCGCGCCTCGTGTTCGACCACGGCTCCAGCGCCGAGCAGCCCGGCGAATTCCACGTGACCATCACCTTCACCGAGGAAGAGGGCGGCACGCGCGTCACCCAGCGCTCGCTCTTCCCCAGCGCCGAGGCGCGGGCGGCGGTGGTGAGCTTCGGCGCCATCGAGCTGGGCCAGCAGACGCTGGAGAAGCTGGCCGAGCACCTGACGCGCATGTAATGGCCGATTGGTGCACGCGCCGTGTCGGTTGTCGAAACGGCGCGTGACCGTTCGTCACATGGATGAAAACGCAAACCGGAGAACGAGGATGTCGAGCGAGAGCAGCGTCGCTTCGAGCTACCCCGCCGTGGACCTGCACGGCGAAGACCTGGTGCTCACGCGCGTGTTCGCCGCGCCGCGCGAGCGGGTGTGGCGGGCGTGGACACAGGCCGAGCACTTCGCGCGCTGGTTCGGGCCGCACGGAACCACGCTGCCGTTCTGCACCCTGGACGCGCGCCCCGGCGGCGTGATCCACTTCCAGCACTGCCACGCGAACGGCGACGAAGTGTGGGTGAAGGGCGTGTACCGCGAGGTGGCCGCGCCCGAGCGGCTGGTGTTCGACGCCGGCTTCAGCGACGCCGGCGGGAACGAGCAGGAGCGCCCGGGCTTCGCGAAAACCATGCGGATCACCGTCACCTTCGCCGACGACCCGGGCGGCACCCGCGTCTCCATCCGGCACGCCGGGCTGAGGGTGGACCAGGGCGAATCGCAGGGCTGGGCCGAGTCGCTGGAGCGCCTGGACGGCCTGCTGGCCGCCGGCTGAAAATCTTCGCACGACACGCTGTACCACCCACGGACCGAGAGAACGCAGATGTCGATCTTCACCCCCGCGCCCGCACCCTGGCCCAGCCGAGTGCTGAGCATCGTCCGCATCGTGTTCGGCCTCCTGTTCATCACCTTCGGGACGACGAAGCTGTTCGGGTGGCCGTCGGTCGCGCAGGAGATGCCCCCGATCCCCGCGTTCTCGCAGATGTGGATCGGCGCGTGGATGGAGGTCATCGGCGGGATCCTGATCACGATTGGGCTGTTCACGTGGCCCGTGGCGTTCATCCTGGCCGGCGAGATGGCGGTGGCGTACTTCCAGTTCCACTTCCGCTTCCCGCAGGCGTTCTGGCCGCAGCAGAACATGGGGATCGGGGCGGTGATGTACTGCTGGTTCTTCCTGTACCTGGTGTTCTCGGGCGCCGGCGAGTGGAGCGTGGACGCGGCGATCGCCCGCAACCGCGGCGAGCGCGTGAGCTCGTGACGCACGTGCGGGCCCCCACCCCCGGCTCGCCGAGGCTCGCCACCCCCTCCCCCAGAACGGCCCGGGGGAGGGGGTGCGGTGTCGATTTCGGCGCGATACAAGAGAGGGAACGCGGGATGATGGAAGGCACTACGGAAGGCACGACGTCCCTGCAGCCGGCCGATATCGGGCGGCTCCTCCCCTGCCCCTTCTGCGGCGGCGAGGCCGAGCTGGAGCCGCACCCCTCGCTGGACGACTGCGTCCGCGCGAGGTGCGGCAATCCATCGTGCGCGGTGCGGCCCGCCACCGAGTACCTGCTGCGCTGCTTCGTGGACGAGTTGCACGCCGCGTGGAACCAGCGCGCCGGGCACGCCTCGTAACCATCATCCCACGCGCGTAGCCTGCCCTCCCCCCACCCTCTCCCGCGAAGCGGGGAGGGCGAGCGCTCTCAGGCGCGGGGAGGGACCCCGCGGTGCGGCCGGAGCGCATCAGCAGTCGTAGACGGGCAAAAGGCACAGGGCCGCAGAGGAAACCCGTCGTGCCTCTGTGCCTCTGTGCCGCTGTGTGACCCCAAGCCGTTGCCGTTACCGCGCTTTGGACGGGACGGCGCCGCCGGAGACCGCCCGCGCCCGCTCCAGCAGCAGCTCGCGCTCGGGCGCGTTGCGGGTGAGCGAGGCCGCGCGCTCGAACTCGGCGCGCGCCTCGTCGTTGCGGCCGAGCTTGGCCAGCAGGTCGCCGCGGACGCTCGGCAGGAGGTGGTAGCCCTTGAGCGACGGCTCCTGGGCCAGCGCGTCCACCACCTCGAGCCCCGCCGCCGGCCCGAACGCCATCGACAGCGCCACCGCGCGGTTCAGCTCCACCACCGGCGACGGCGCCAGCTGCGTGAGCGCGTCGTACAGCGCGGAGATGCGCACCCAGTCGGTGTCGGCGGCGGTGCGGGCCTGGGCGTGGCAGGCGGCGATGGCGGCCTGCAGCGCGTAGGGGCCCAGCGTGCCGCCCAGCGCCTGCGCCCGCTGCAGCGCCGCCAGCCCGCGGCGGATCAGGAGCTGGTCCCACCGGGCCCGGTCCTGGTCCAGCAGCAAGATCGGCTCGCCGCGGGGCCCCACCCGCGCGCGCAGGCGCGACGCCTGGATCTCCATCAGCGCCACCAGCCCGTGCGCCTCGGGCTCGCCGGGGACGAGGCCGACCAGGATCCTTCCCAGCCGCAGCGCCTCTTCGCACAGCGTGGGGCGCACCCAGTCGTCGCCCGCGGTGGCCGAGTAGCCCTCGTTGAACACCAGGTAGATCACCGCCAGCACCGACCCCAGCCGCTCGGTGAACTCGTCGCCGCGCGGCACCTCGAACGGCACCTTGGCCTCGGCCAGCGTGCGCTTGGCCCGCACGATCCGCTGCGCCACGGTGGGGACGGGCACCAGGAACGCCCGCGCGATCTCTTCCGTCGTCAGCCCCCCCAGCAGCCGCAGCGTCAGCGCGATGCGCGCCTCGGTGGCGAGCAGCGGGTGGCAGCAGGTGAAGATCAGGCGCAGCAGGTCGTCGCCCACGAAGTCGTCGATGGCGGCGACGATCTCGTCCTCTTCGCTCCGCACGCCGTCGTCGATCTCGTGCGCGATCTGCTCGTGCTTGCGATCGAGCATCTTGCCGCGGCGCAGCGTGTCGATGGCGCGGCGCTTGGCGGTGGACATCAGCCAGGCGCCGGGGTTGTCGGGCACGCCCGTCTGCGGCCACCGCTCCAGCGCCACCACCAGCGCGTCCTGCGCCAGGTCTTCGGCCGTCCCCACGTCGCCCACCATCCGCGCCAGCCCGGCGATCAGCCTGGCCGACTCGATCCTCCAGACCGCGTCGATGGTGCGATGGACGTCGGATTCGCGGGTGGCGGTGGTCACGCGGGTGTCCTTCGGCAGATGGAGATCATGGGGCTGCTGCGGCCGGCTACCGCTCGACCGAGCGGTCCAGCACCGGCTTGACGTCGATCACCGGCGTGCCGTCCACCGCCTCCAGGTTGGCGACGCGGAAGCGGGTGGCGCTCTCGGCCTGGACGATGGTCACGCGGTGGATCCCCACCGGGTTGGGCCGGTCGGCCGAGCGGGTGCTGAACACGCCCCGCAGCGGCGCGCTCGCGTCGTCGCGCGGATGCACGCGCAGCGTGCGCCGGTCGCCGCGGTGAAGCCAGGTGAGCACCAGGACCTCGTCGCCGGCGCGCAGCTCGCGCAACCCTTCCTCGAAGCGCGGTTCGAACTCGATCCACGCCTCCGGCGCACCCTCGTTCCCCTGCTTGGGCGCGGCCGCCGGGTCGGCCAGCGGCGAGCGGACGTGGCCGATCGCGACCAGGGTGATGGCGGGCGGTGTCATAACATCACCACGAGGTTAGCCCTGCATTCCGCCCCAGACTCGTCCCGTCATCCTGAGGCCCGACCACGTAGTCCTCGCGGCATGCACGACCAGCGGCAGGCCGAAGGATCTGTGGCCGGTCGGTGCGACAAGCCAGCGGTAGCGCAGCGTCGGTTATGGATCCTTCGCGCTGCGGCCATGGCGCACCATTGGCACAGCGTGGTCGCGCTCAGGATGACGAGAGAGCGGCATCTTCATCGCCCGTCGCTCCGGTCACTTTCGATGATACCGCCGCGGAACGCTGGAGAAAAGAAAAAGGTCGCCGGAGCGGAAAGAATCCGCTCCGGCGACCCCCGGCGCAACCCTGCGGCGCGATCGCTACTGAATCGACCGCAGGTACACGTGCGGGACCTCCAGCTCGCGCTCCGACCGCGAGGAGTCGGCGCACCCGCGTATCCGGGGCGCCGAGCTCGGCCGAAGCCGTCTCCCCATCCGCGCCACCAGCGGCCGGGCGCGGAAGCGCCAGCCGCAGCCGTCAGCGGGTGGGGCCGCCCAGCGCCGGTACCACATCACGAATCCGCGCGGTAGGTGGAGATCATCCACGGGATCCCGAAGCGGTCCTTCACCATCCCGAACGCAGGCGACCAGAAGGTGGGCTCCAGCGGCATCACCACCTGCCCGCCCTCCGAGAACGCGGCCCAGATCCGCTCGGCCTCGGCGGTGTCCTTCACGCCGATGGTGACCCAGGTGCCCTGCGCCTTCTCGAACTGCTCGGGCGGAGCGTCGGAGGCCATCAGCATCTGCCCGTCCACGGTCAGGGCGCAGTGGATCACGCGGTCGGCCCAGTCGGGCGGCACGTCGTTGCTCATGGGCGAGTCGCCGAAGGTCATCACGTCGAGCTTGCCGCCCAGCACCTGGTGGTAGAAGCGGAACGCCTCGCCACAGTTGCCGGCGAAGTTGAGGTAGGGGCTGATGGTCATCGGTGCGCTCCTGGCTGACGGTTGATCGGGTGAGGTGCAGGGCGCGCGGCGGCATCCGCCGGCGCGCGCCGGAATGGCCCGGTTACGCCGCGGCGGCCGCCGGCGTGGCGGCGGCGCGGGCCTCGCTCTCGGCTACGACCCGCAGGTCGGCCAGCCCCTTCTCGAAGTCGCGGCCGATCATGCGGTCCATGTCGATGAACACCGAGAGCACCTTCCCCATCAGGGTGTTCTTCCCGCTCATCGACCAGGTCACGCGCACGCCGCCGTAGGCGCGGCCCAGGGTGAACTCGATGTCGTTGACGGCCGCGAAGGGCTTGATGAACTCGGCACGCAGCGCCACGCGCTGGTTGGGCTGCAGCTCGGTGATGGTCATCCGCCCCTCGCCGACCTTGCGGCTCACGTAGTGGTAGGTGGCGCCCACGCCCCGCGGCGCACCCTCGAAGCTGCGGCGGATCGCCGGGTCCATCTGGTCGTAGCTCATCCACGCCGGCCAGCGGTGGAAGTCGTGGATCTGCGCGTAGATCACCTCGGCCGGGGCGGCGATGGTGGCGCTGCGCCGCACGGTGAACGTGTCCGGCCGCGTGGCGACCACCACCAGGAGCACCGCGAAAAGGCCGATTGCGAGGGTGGCGAGCATGGTGTCCTTCCCCGGTTCTGGATGTTGGCGTTCCTCCGCCCGTACGGGCGCCACAGTCAACTTGCTAAAAGCAACTAAGCTTGTCAATAGAGTCGATACGCGTTATTTTGCTCCTCATGAAGAAGCGAGCGTACGGCCAGTTCTGCGGCCTGGTGAAAGCGCTGGAGATGGTGGGCGAGCGATGGGCGATGCTCATCGTCCGCGACCTGCTGGTGGGCCCGCGCCGGTTCACCGACCTGCGGCAGGGGCTTCCGCGCATCCCCACCAACATCCTCACCGACCGGCTGAAGGAGATGGAGGAGGCGGGCGTGGTGCAGCGGCGCGCGCTGCCGCGCCCGGGCGGCGGCGTGGTGTACGAGCTGACCGAGTACGGCCGCGAGCTGGAAGACGCGGTGCTCCTCCTGGGCCGCTGGGGCGCCCGCTCGCTGGGCGAGCCGGGGCCCGACGAGGTCGTCACCGCCGACTCGATGATCATGGCCCTGCGCTCCACCTTCCGCCCCGACGCTACGAAGGGCGTCCGCGCGTCGTACGAGCTGCGGATGGGGCCGGTGGTGATCCACGCGCGCGTGGCCGGCGGCGAGCTGGAGGTGGGCGACGGCCCCCTCCCCGACGCCGACCTGGTGATCGAGAGCGGCCCCGCCCTCAAGGCGCTGATGTCCGGCGAGATGACGGCGGACGAGGCCGTGGCCCAGGGCGCCGTGCGCCTGACCGGCGACGTGTCGCTGCTGCCGCGCTTCGCGGAGATGTTTCGCATCTGACCACCCCTCCCGATCGTGGACCTCCCCCGCGAGATCCTGCGGACCACCTGGGAGAGGTGAACAGGGATACACACTACCGCTTCGCGATGCGCTCCCGCAGCTCCGCGTGGTGGTCCAGCCCCTCGCCCTCGCCGAAGTCGGAGAGCTCGTAGACGGGGCGGATCTCGATCTCCACGTTCCCGTTGCCGTCGATCTGCGGCCAGCGGCGCACCCACTCGATCGCCTCCTCCTTCGACGCCACGTCGATGATGCTGACGCCGGCGATCAGCTCCTTGGTCTCGGTGAAGGGTCCGTCGGTCACGGTGGGCTTGCCGCCGGAGAACTTCACGCGCGCGCCCTTCGAGCTGGGCTGCAGCCCCTCGCCGAACACCATCACGCCGGCATTCACCATCTCCTCGATGTAGCGCCCCATCGCGGCGATCAGCTCCTCGCTGGGCATCATCCCCGCCTCGGTGTCCTCGTCCGCCTTGCGGATGATCATGAATTTCATGGTCGTTCTTCCTGGTTCGGATGCGTCGCCAGCCCGCCGTTCGGGACCGTGCGGGCGTCTGGCTCCCCGCCCGTCACCGATGCGACGAACGACGGTGGGGGAATTCGACATGCGCGGCGGAAGAGATTTTCGTCGGCGGGCGAAGGACGTCGAAGGTGGGTGGGAAGATGCGACTGAAGTCGCGGCGTCGCGGCTACAACGGCCACAGTCCGCCTTCGCGGACTTCAACGACGCCGGTCCCGGCGCACCGATGCCAGTCCTGCAGCCTCGCGCAGTTTGCGAGGCTTCCATAGTCGTTGCTGCGGAGTCATCCACCGGGTGCGGGTCATGCGGCTCAGGACGATCCTGAACAGTGCCGGGCCGGCGGAGGGTAATCCTCCACCGGCCCGGATGCGCGTCCGTGGCGGACGCGCGGGGTGGCCGATCGTGCGGCGGTGTTACGCCTGCCGCGCGGCGACCTGGGCGCGCATCCGGTCTTCCTGCTCGCGCAGCTCCGGCGTGAGCGCCTCGCCGAAGTCCTCGGCCTCGAACACCTGCCGGATCTCGAGCTCCGACTGCTCACCGGTGGGGTTGGGGCACCGCCGGGCCCACTCGATCGCCTCGTCCATCGACCGCACCTGCCACAGCCAGAAGCCGGCGATCAGCTCCTTGGCCTCGGTGAACGGCCCGTCAACCACCGTGCGCTGGTCGCCCGAGAAGACGATGCGCGCGCCCCGCGAGCTGGGGTGCAGCCCCTCGCCCGCCAGCATGATCCCGGCGTTCACCAGCTCCTCGTTGTACCGCCCCATCGCCTCGAGCTGCTCCTGGGTGGGCATCACGCCCGCTTCGCTGTCCTGGCTGGCCTTGACGATCACCATCACGCGCATGGGAGTGTCTCCGTGTCCGATCATTGGTGAGCCTGCTTCCGGGCCGGTGTGCCCGGTTCATCGTTGCTCTACTGACGCGACGAGCGAGGAGGCGCCGAATCGACAACGCACGACGCGGCGCGTAAATACGGCCAACCCGATCCAAAGGACGCGGAGACCGGCTGACGTTGCGTTTCCCCGGGGTCGCGCCCTCTCCGGCCGCCCGAGGGCGTCCACCTCTCCCGTACCGGGAGAGGTGGTGCGTGCAAGATCCCGGCTACACCGAGGCGTTATCGTGACCACGAGGCGGCAGGGTGGACAGGCGGCGAGGAATGCCCCCTCTCCCGGTACGGGAGAGGGGAGCGCTCTCAGGCGCGGGGAGAGGGGAGCGCTCTCAGGCGCGGGGAGAGGGCGCGGACCCGCCGGCGCGGTAAACGACCGGGAGGATTGGATGACGGGATCTCCTTCGCGCCCAATCAGTTACGCTCTCGCTCCACACCGGAGGCCGATACCGATCCACACGAACGGGTTGACACATCAAATTTTATTGTTAAGCTCAAACCCATGAGCACGACGACCTCCGCCGACCTGGCCCGCACCGCCCGCCTCTTCCACGCGCTCAGCGACGAGACGCGGCTGCGCATCGTGCAGATGCTGCAGCGCGGCGAGTGCTGCGTGTGCGACCTGACCGGCGCGCTGGGCGCGGCACAGTCGCGGCTGTCGTTCCACCTCAAGACCCTCCGCGAGGCGGGGCTGGTGTCGGACCGGCGCTGCGGGCGGTGGGTGTACTACTCGCTGGTTCCCGGCGCGCTCGACGAGCTGTCGGAGCTGGCGCTGGGCCTTCGGCCCACGGAAGAGACGTGGACGTCGCAGGGCGAGGGGTGCTGCCGGTAAGGCGGCGTCCCTCTATTTTTTTTCACCAGACGCATCAACATTTCTTGATGCAAAATCATGGGGAGGGTGTGATGGGCGATACGAACACGATCCGCGAAACGGTGCGCGAGCGCTACGGGCAGGCCGCGCTGCGGGTGATGGCGGGCGAGGCGAACGGGTGCTGCGGCGGCACCGCCGCCAGCTGCGGGGGACGCGACCCCATCACCCGCGACCTGTACCAGGCGGGGCAGACCGACGGCATCCCCGCCGAGGCGGTGCTGGCGTCGCTGGGGTGCGGCAACCCCACCGCGCTGGCCGAGCTGCACGAGGGCGAGACGGTGCTGGACCTGGGCTCGGGCGGCGGGATCGACGTGCTGCTGTCGGCACGGCGCGTGGGGCCCGCCGGCAAGGCCTACGGGCTCGACATGACCGACGAGATGCTGGAGCTGGCGCGCGAGAACCAGCGCCGCGCCGGGGTGGAGAACGTCGAGTTCCTGAAGGGTCACATCGAAGAGATCCCGCTGCCGGACGACTCGGTGGACGTGATCATCAGCAACTGCGTGATCAACCTGTCGGCCGACAAGCGCCGGGTGCTGGCCGAGGCGTTCCGCGTGCTGAAGCCCGGCGGCCGCTTCGCCGTGAGCGACGTGATCGTGCGCGGCGAGGCGCCGCCCGAGGTGCGCCGCAGCATGGAGCTGTGGATCGGGTGCGTGGCCGGCGCGCTGGAAGAGGGCGAGTTCCGCTCGCTGCTCGGCGAGGTGGGCTTCGACGAGGTCGACATCGAGCCCACGCGCATCTACAGTATCGAAGACGCGCGCGCCTTCCTGGAGGGGAGCGGCGTGGACGTGGACGCCCTGGCGCCGGTGGTGGACGGCCGCTTCGCCAGCGCCTTCGTCCGCGCGAAGAAGCCGGTGGAGGTCGCCGCCGCCGTGGGCGCGGGTGCCTGCTGCGCCCCCGGCTGCTGCGCGTGACGGTGGGAGGACGTGGATGGGTGTTCCTCGCACGGACACCCATCCATGTCATCCTGGCGCCGCCGCCGCTCGATCGCTGTCGACGCACGGATGCCTGGCGGCGGCCGAAGGATCCTTGGCCCGCCCCCACGGCACCGGCGGCTGAAGCCGCAGCAACAACGACGAAAAGCCTCGCAAACTGCGCGAGGCTCCAACGGCCGAGGTCGCTGCTTCTTTATCCCCCGGTGGTCGCACGCAGCGCGGTGGGAGACTCCGGACGACATCGGGGTGGTAACGTACGAGGACCGTCGACGAGGATGATTCGATGACCGATTTCGAGATCCGCACCGCGGCCGCGGGGGACCGCGACGAGGTGGAGGCGCTGCTGCGGCGCACCGACCTGCCGCCGGATGGGCTGGACGAGCAGTTCGGTGATCCCTACGCCGTCGCCGTGTCGGACGGGCGGATCGTGGGTGCGGCGGGGGTGGAGGTGTACGGCACCGCGGGGCTGCTGCGCTCCGTCGCCGTCGACCCGGCGTGGCAGGGGCGCGGGGTGGGCGCGGCGCTCACCGCCGAGCGGCTGCGCTGGGCGCGAGAGCGCGGGCTGGAATCCGTCTACCTGCTTACCAACACGGCGGCGGGTTACTTCCCCAAGCTGGGTTTCACGCCCGTGCCGCGCGAGCAGGTGCCGGACGGGGTGCGCACCTCGCTGCAGTTCGCCTCCGTCTGCCCATCCACCGCGAACGTGATGGTGCTGCGGCTGAGCGAGGAGCCATGCGCTACGCCCTGATCTCCGACCTCCACGCCAACCTCCCCGCGCTGGAAGCGGTGCTGGCGGACGTGGATGCGCGGCCCGGTGTGGACGCCGTGCATCACCTGGGCGACCTGGTGGGATACGCGCCGTGGCCCAACGAGGTGGTGGAGATGATCCGCAAGCGCGAGATCAGCGGCGTGGGCGGGAACTACGACACCACCGTCGCGGCTGGAGCCCCGCACTGCGGCTGCCGATACGAAGACCCGCGGCAGGAAGCGCTCTCGCACGAGAGCTACGCGTGGACGCGGGCGCACGTGAGCGAATCGTCGCGCCGCTTCCTGGCCACGCTGCCGTTCCGCATGGACCTGCGGCCGCTGGGCGGGCACACGCCGGGGCCGCGGGTGATCCTCGTCCACGGCACGCCCACCCTCAACACCCTCTACTGGACCGCCGACCGCGACGACGACTTCTGCCGGAAGATGGCCGGGCACGCGGGCGCCCGCGCGGGCGACGTGATCTGCTTCGGCCACACGCACGTGCCGTGGACGCGCGAGGTGGACGGGATCCGCTTCGTCAACACCGGCTCGGTGGGCCGCCCCAAGGACGGCGACCCGCGCGCCGGCTACGTGCTGCTGGACGTCGACGCCGCCGACAGCCACGCCGATTTCGTGCGCGTGGAGTACGACGTGGCCGGCGCGATGGAGGCGATCCGCGCCAGCGAGCTCCCAGACGCGTTCGCCGAATACCTGCGCACCGGAGGGAAGCCGTCGTAGCCGCCGCCGGTCAGCGCTGGATTCCCAGGCGCCGCAGGCAATCCTCGGCGGCGGGCGGAAGCCGCTCGCCTCCCGTCACCCGCCCCTCGGCCAACGTCCGCGCAGCGAAGACGGTCACGTAGCCGCGGCCGCTGACGCGCGGCTCGGCGCGCGAAGTGGCGACGATGGCGGCTTCACCCGGTGTGTTGCGGCACGCAGCGGTCACGATGCCGTTGCGCGTCACCCGCGCCACGGTGGTGTCGGTCGACGACCAGACGACGGCGGTGTCCACGCCCGGCCGCGCGTCCACCCACGCCTGCATCTCCATCGTGATCCCCGGCAGCCCCAGCCCCGCGCCGGGCGGCGACACCGTCACCGAGCGCACGGCCGGCGCATCGGCGCGCAGCCGCAGGGTCACGCGCCTGACCACGCGCTCCAGCGCACCGCACGGGCCGCCCGGCACGTGCACGGATTCGATCCGCGCCTCGTGGTACCCCGGCCGGGTGACGCGCACCGAGTAGGTGCCCGGCCGGCGGTTGCCGGCGCCCAGGCGCAGCTCGTCCCACTCGCCGGCACGGCTGCTGTCCACGAAGGTGCCCTCGCGGATCTCCAGCCGGGCCCCGCGCGCGGCCGGCCGTCCGTCCTGGTCGCGCACCTCCACCACCACAGACGGCCATCCCTCCATGGTGCAGACGATCTGCCCGGGCTCGATGACGAATGCGCCCGCCGGCACGCGCGCCTGCGCCAGCCTCCGGCGCAGCCGCTCGCCCGCGGCCTCGTCTCGCACGCCATAGCGCAGCCGGTTCCGCACCTCGTCGACGTCCTCCATCACCACGCCCTCCACGCCGATCCCCTGCACCGCCCGCTGCCACGCCAGGAGCTGCGCGAAGTCGTACTCCACCTTGCGGAAGGTGAGCTCCATGGGGCACCCGGGCCGCGCCTGGAAGCGCTCGCGCGCCCACGCCTCGAAGTGCCGCCGCGCCGCCTCCTGCTGCGCCGGCGGGTCGGTCAGGTTGATCACCACGGTGCAGCCGTCGATGTAGAGCCCCGCGAACCCCGGCACGGTGGTGCGCGCCAGTTCGGCCGAATCGTCGTCGCGCGTGCGGAAGCCCCGGCCGCCGCGCTCCGGCGGCGCCGGGTC
>DASWMA010000732.1:0-3128 GCA_036399995.1 Longimicrobium sp.
CGTCGGCGAACACGCTGAGCTGGTCCACCATGGTGTTGATGGTGTTCTTCAGCTCCAGCATCTCGCCCTTGACGTCCACCGTGATCTTCTGGCTCAGGTCGCCGTTGGCCACCGCGGTGGTCACCAGGGCGATGTTGCGCACCTGACCGGTCAGGTTGCTCGCCATGAAGTTCACGCTGTCGGTCAGGTCCTTCCACGTGCCCGCCACGTTGGGCACCTCGGCCTGGCCGCCCAGCACGCCCTCGGTGCCCACCTCGCGGGCCACGCGGGTCACCTCGTCGGCGAACACGGAGAGCCGGTCCACCATGCTGTTGATCACGTCCTTGATCTGCAGGATCTCGCCGGCCGCTTCGACCGTGATCTTGCGGGTCAGGTCGCCGTCGGCGATCGCCGTGGCCACCGCGCTCACGTCGCGCAGCTGGACCGTCAGGTTGCCGGCCAGCTGGTTCACGCTCTCGGTCAGGTCGCGCCACACGCCGGCCACGCCTTCCACCCGCGCCTGGCCGCCCAGCTGCCCCTCGGTGCCCACCTCGCGCGCCACGCGCGTCACCTCCGACGCGAAGGCGCTGAGCTGGTCCACCATCACGTTCACGGTGTTCTTCAGGTCGAGCATCTCGCCCTTGACGTCCACCGTGATCTTCTGGCTCAGGTCGCCGTTGGCGACGGCCGTCGTCACCAGGGCGATGTTGCGCACCTGCCCGGTGAGGTTGCTGGCCATGAAGTTCACCGACTCGGTCAGGTCCTTCCACGTCCCCGCCACCCCCGGCACCTCGGCCTGCCCGCCCAGCACGCCCTCGGTGCCCACCTCGCGCGCCACGCGGGTCACCTCGTCGGCGAAGACGGAGAGCCGGTCCACCATGCTGTTGATCACGTCCTTGATCTGCAGGATCTCGCCGGCGGCTTCGACGGTGATCTTGCGGGTCAGGTCGCCGTCGGCGATGGCCGTTGCCACCGCGGACACGTCGCGCAGCTGGACGGTCAGGTTGCCGGCGAGCTGGTTCACGTTGTCGGTCAGGTCGCGCCACACGCCGGCCACGCCTTCCACCCGCGCCTGGCCGCCCAGCTTCCCTTCGGTGCCCACTTCCTTGCCCACGCGCGTCACTTCCGACGCGAAGGCGCTGAGCTGGTCCACCATCACGTTGACGGTGTTCTTCAGCTCCAGCATCTCGCCCTTCAGCTCCACCGTGATCTTCTGGCCCAGGTCGCCGTTGGCCACCGCCGTGGTCACGCGCGCGATGTCGCGCACCTGACCGGTCAGGTTGCTGGCCATGAAGTTCACGGAGTCGGTCAGGTCCTTCCACGTGCCGGCCACCCCCGGCACCTCGGCCTGGCCGCCGAGGACGCCCTCGGTGCCCACCTCGCGCGCCACGCGCGTCACCTCGCTGGCGAAGGCGCTGAGCTGGTCCACCATGGTGTTCACCGTCTCGGCGATGCGCAGGAACTCGCCCTGCACCGGCTTCCCGGCGATCTCCAGCGCCATCTTCTGGCCCAGGTCGCCGCGGGCCACCGCAGTGAGCACGCGGGCCACCTCGGTGTTCCCCTGCATCAGGTCGGTGAGCAGCGAGTTGACCGAGTTGACCTTGGTGGCCCAGCCGCCGCCCACCTCGCCGAGCGACACGCGGTCGGCGGCCTGCCCCTCGCGGCCCACGGTGACCGCCACGCGCGACAGCTCGGCCACGTAGCGTTCCTGCCGCTCCACGATCTCGTTGAAGGTGACGGCGATCTCGCCCAGCAGCGGGTCGCCCGAGTCGGGGAGCCGCACGGCGAAGTCGCCGGCGCGCACGGCGCGCAGGGCGGTGAGCAGGCGGCGCAGCTCTTCGTGGCCTCCGTCGCCTCCATCGCCACCCGCGCCGTCACCGCCGCCGCGGATGCGCCCACGGCGGGCCGGAGGCGCGGGCACGAGCGGCGCCTCGGTCACCAGCGACGAGCCGTTGCCGCGGCGGGCGCGGCGCGCGGGCACCGGCACCGCCTCGGTGTCGGGCACGGACACGGCGGCCACGGCGCGGTTCACGCGCCCGCGCGGGCGGCGGCCGGCGGGCGGCGGCGGGGCCATGGCCTCCACCGATTCGGGGGAGAGGATCCCTGCGTCCGGCACCGGCGCGGGGTCGCGGCGGCGCCGGGGCGCTCCGTTTCCGGGCGTCGGGGTGGTCGGCATGTCCTGCGGGCGGTCGTCACCGTTCGGCACGGTTCTGCTCCTGCGGCGAAGGGTACGGCGTGGAATGCGTCAAGGCGCCGGCCGACCCCGTAAAAAAACGGGACGGGCGGCGTTCGATCCGTGTTCTGATCCCTGCTCGGTCCCGGCCGGCGGCCGGGTGTGGGGCTCGGGATTGGGGCCGGACGTACGGAAGGCGGGGCAGCGGCTCCCGCCTGCCGTCTGGCACCCCGGGGTTGTGCGAAAGGGTTCGCCCGGGGCGTCGGGCTCAGGTCGTGAACGTCGCCCGGTGCGGGTTCGCGGGAAATGAGCAGAAACAGAAGATGCAATCCGCAGGCCCGGCGCAAGGGGTATTGGCCCAGCCAACGATACTTGTTACCCCCGCGTGCGGATGCCGCGCCGGGCAGGGAGGCCCCCGCTCATCACCGGCTCCCACCGCCCGCGATCGAAGGAGGAGCCGCCGCCCACCGCCGCGCAGGTGCGGCGGCCGGGCGAGGAGACCGCCGCCCGGCGCCTGCGCAGGTGCGGCGGCCAAGCGAGAGACCGCTGCCCACTCTCGCGTAGGTGCGGCGGCCGAGCGGGAGACCGCCGCCCACCCTCGCGCAGGTGCGGCGGCCGAGCGAGGAGACCGCCGCCGGCCGCACCCGCCACCCCCGTCCACCGCCGGTTGAAACCGGCGGCTGGAACTGCGGGAAGTCCGCCTTCGCGGACTGTGCGCGGGCACGGCACATCGCGAAACGCCGAGCGAGCTCGTCCCCGTGCGCAGATCCCACGGCCGAGCGGATGCCGGTAGTCCGCGAAGGCGGACTTCGTGTAGTTGTTGCAGCGATTTCAATGATAGCGTAGCGTTTCGTTGACATCAGAGAAATAAACAAAGAGCATGAGGCACCGAACCCATCACGCGAAGAAGGGAGGCGCCTCATGCTCTCGCTGGAAACCAGTATCCAGCTGTGTTGGAACGTAAACGTCTCGGCCG
>DASWMA010000733.1:0-4401 GCA_036399995.1 Longimicrobium sp.
CGATCGGCCGTGCGATCGCGAACACGCGGATCTACGTGCTCGACGGGCGCGGCGAGCCCGTGCCGGTGGGCGTGCCGGGCGAGATCCACATCGGCGGCGTGCAGCTGGCGCGCGGCTACCTGAACCGTCCCGGCGTGACGGCGGAGCGCTTCGTCCCCGACGCGCTCGGCCGCGAAGCCGGCGCGCGCCTGTACCGCACCGGCGACCTGGCGCGCCGGCGCGCCGACGGGACGCTGGAGTACCTGGGCCGCAACGACTTCCAGGTGAAGATCCGCGGCTTCCGGATCGAGCTGGGCGAGATCGAGGCGCGCCTGGCCGAGTACCCCGGGGTGCGCGAGGCGGTGGTCGTGGCGCGCGGCGACGCCCCCGGCGAGGCGCGCCTGGTGGCGTACGTCGTGGGCCCGGACTCCGCCGCGGCCGACGCGCTGCGGACATTCCTGTCGGTGCGGCTCCCGGAGCACATGGTGCCGGCGGCGTACGTGCGGCTGGAGAGCCTTCCGCTGACCCCCAACGGAAAGGTGGACCGCAAGGCGCTCCCCGCGCCGGAGGGAGACGCCTACGCGCGGCGCGGCCACGAGGCCCCGGTGGGGGAGACGGAATCGGCGCTGGCGGAGATCTGGGCCGAGCTGCTGAAGGTGAAGCAGGTGGGCCGCTGGGACCACTTCTTCGCGCTGGGCGGGCACTCCATCCTGGCGGTGCGGTTGATCTCCCGCGCGCGCAAGGTGCTGGGCGCGCAGGTGGCGCTCTCCGACCTCTTCGACCGCCCGGTGCTGGCGGATCTCGCGCGGGCCATCGAGAGGGCGGCGCGCGCCGAGCTTCCGCCGATCGAGCCGGCGGACCGCTCCGCGCCGCTCCCGCTCTCCTTCGCGCAGCAGCGGCTCTGGTTCCTGGAGCAGATGGGGGGGATGGGAAGCACCTACCACATCCCCACGCGGCTGCGGCTGGGCGGGGAGCTCGACCGGGGCGCGCTGCGGGGCGCGCTGGACCGGATCGTGGCGCGGCACGAGGCGCTGCGCACGGTCTTCCCCGCGAGCGACGGCGTGCCCGTGCAGCGGATCGTCCCGGTCGAGGAAGGCCGGTTGCACCTCGTGGAGCACGACCTGGGCGAGCACCCCGACGCGGCGGCCGAGCTGCGCCGGCTGGTGGCCGAGGAGGCGCGCGCGCCGTTCAGCCTGGAGCACGGCCCGCTGATCCGCGGCCGGCTGGTCCGGATGGCGGACGACGACCACGTGCTGCTGGTCACCATGCACCACATCGTCTCCGACGGGTGGAGCATGGGGGTGCTCACCCGCGAGCTGGGCGCGCTCTACGACGCCTTCCGCCGCGGCGAGCCCGATCCCCTGCCGCCGCTGCCGGTGCAGTACGCCGACTACGCGGCCTGGCAGCGGACGTGGGTCGCCGGCGAGGTGCTGCGGAAGCAGTCGGAGTACTGGCAGAAGACGCTCGCCGGGGTGCCCGAGCTGCTGGAGTTCCCCACCGACCGTCCGCGGCCGGCGCGGCGCGACCCTGCCGGCGCCACGGTGCCGATCGACCTGGGCAAGGAGCTCACGGCGGGGCTGAAGGCGCTCGGCCAGCGCCGCAACGCCACCCTCTTCATGACCGTGCTCGCCGGGTGGGCCACGGTGCTGGGGCGCCTGTCGGGGCAGGAAGACGTGGTCGTCGGCACCTCCACCGCCAACCGCGGCCGCACCGAGATCGAGGGGCTGATCGGCTTCTTCGTCAACTCGCTGGCGCTGCGCGTGGACCTCTCCGGCTCGCCGTCGGTCTCCGACCTGCTGGGGCGGGTGAGGGAGCGGGCGCTGGGCGCGCAGCAGAACCAGGACATCCCCTTCGAGCAGGTGGTGGAGCTGGTGCAGCCCGCGCGCAGCATGGCGCACAGCCCGGTCTACCAGGTGATGTTCGGCTGGCAGAACGCGGCCGAGGGGCGGCTGGAGCTCCCCGGCCTGAAGCTGGGGGGCGTGGGCGCGGGCGCGGGCGCGAAGTCGGCGGAGGTGCAGGCGAAGTTCGACCTGACGCTCTCGCTGGGCGAGGCGGGCGGGCGCATCGCGGGCGCGTTGACGTACGCGACGGCGCTCCTGGAGCGCGAGACCGTGGAGCGCTGGGCCGGCTACCTGCGGCGGGTGCTGGAGGAGATGGTGGCCGACGAGAGCCGGAGCGTGGAGCGGCTGTCGATCCTGCCGCCGGAGGAGCGCTCGCGGGTGGTGGACGAGTGGAACCGGACGGAGGTGGACTTCCCGCGCGGGGCCTGCGCGCACGAGCTCTTCGAAGCGCAGGTGGCGCGCACGCCGGACGCCAATGCCGTGGTGTTCGAGGGACGGCGCCTCACCTACGCCGAGCTGAACGCGCACGCGAACCGGCTGGCGCACCACCTCCGCTCGCTGGGCGTGGGCCCCGACGCGCGGGTGGGGATCTGCGTGCAGCGGAGCCCGGAGATGATCGTGGGGGTGCTGGGGGTGCTCAAGGCGGGCGGCGCGTACGTGCCGCTCGACCCGGCCTACCCGGTCGACCGGCTGGCGTACATGCTGGCCGACAGCGCGCCGGCGGCGGTGCTCACGCAGGCGGCGCTGCGCGACCGGGTCGAGGGCGCGGGCGTTCCGGTGCTGGAGCTGGACGCGCCGGCCCCCGAGTGGGCCCACCGCTCCGCGGAGAACCCGGAGCACGGCGCGACCACCCTGGGCCACCTGGCGTACATGACCTACACCTCCGGCTCGACCGGCCGGCCCAAGGGGGTGGCCAACCCGCACCGCGGGCTGGTGAACCGCCTGGCGTGGATGCAGGAGCGGCACGGCTTCGAGGCGGGCGAAGGGGTGCTGCAGAACAGCTCGTTCAGCTTCGACGCCTCGGTGTTCGAGATCTTCCTGCCGCTGATCGTGGGGGGCCGTGTGGTCCTCCCGCGGCCGGACGGGCACCGCGATCCCGAGCATCTCATCGGCGTCATCTCCGGCGAGGGGGTGACCACGGCGTACTTCGTCTGCTCCATGCTGCAGCTCTTCCTGGAGTACGAGGGCGCGGAGCGCTGCACGGGGCTGACGCGGGTGATGTGCGGCGGCGAAGCGCTGTCGCCCGCGCTCGCCCAGCGCGTCCGCGAGCGCATGCCCCAGGTGCGGCTCCACAACCTGTACGGCCCCACCGAATCGGCCGTGTCGGTCTCGGGCCCGGTGACCGCGGACGACGAGGCGGGGGGCACCGTTCCCATCGGCCGGCCGGTGCCGAACGTCCGCGTGTACCTGCTCGACCAGTGGGGCGAGCCGGTGCCGGTGGGGGTGGCGGGCGAGCTGTACGTGGGCGGCGCGCAGCTGGCGCGCGGCTACCTGGGCCGCCCGGAGCTGACGGCCGAGAAGTTCCTGGCCGACCCCTACGGCCGCGAGCCGGGCGCGCGGCTGTACCGCACGGGCGACCGGGCACGGTGGCGGGCGGACGGGCGCGTCGAGTTCCTGGGCCGGCTCGACTTCCAGGTGAAGGTGCGCGGCTTCCGCATCGAGCCCGAGGAGATCGAGGAGCGGCTCACGCAGCACGCGGGGGTCGAGAAGGCGGTGGTGATGGCCCGCGAGGACACGCCGGGAGACACGCGCCTGGTGGCGTACTGGGTGGGCGAGCCGGTGGAGGCCGAGGCGCTGCGGGCGCACCTGACCGACGCGCTCCCGGAGTACATGGTGCCGGCGGCGTACGTGCGGCTCGAGGCGTTCCCGCTCACGCCCAACGGCAAGCTCGACCGCAACGCGCTCCCCGCCCCGGAGGGCGACGCGTACGCCGCCCGCGAGTACGAGGCGCCGGCGAGCGAGACCGAGGAGGCGCTGGCCGGGATCTGGTCCGACGTGCTGGGGATCGACCGCATCGGCCGGCGCGACAACTTCTTCGAGCTGGGCGGCCACTCGCTCCGCGCGGTGCAGGTGATCTCGCGCGTGCGGCAGACGCTGGGCGTCCAGGCCGCGCTGGCCGACGTGTTCGTGCGTCCGGTGCTGGCCGACTTCGCGCGGGGGATGGAGCAGGCGGGGCGCGCGGTGCTGCCGCCGATCGAGCCGGTGGAGCGGGCCGGTCCCCTTCCGCTCTCCTTCGCCCAGCAGCGGCTCTGGTTCCTGGAGCAGATGGGGGGGATGGGGAGCACGTACCACATCCCCAGGCGCCTGCGCCTGGGGGGTGACCTCGACGCGGACGCGCTGGCCCGCGCGCTGGAGACGATCGTGGCGCGGCACGAGGCGCTGCGGACGGTCTTCACCCAGGTGGACGGCGAGCCGGTGCAGCGGGTGCTCCCGGTGGAGCAGAGCCCGTTCCAGCTGGTGGGCCACGACCTGTCCGCCGATCCCGAGGCAAAGCCGGAGCTGCGCCGCCTGGTCGCCGAGGAGGCGCGCGCGCCGTTCAGCCTGGAGCACGGCCCGCTGATCCGCGGCCGGCTGGTCCGGA
>DASWMA010000734.1:0-2924 GCA_036399995.1 Longimicrobium sp.
CGGGCTCCGTTCGGCGCATCCGGGGCCGCGGCGTACCTGCAGGCACGCGTCGACAACGACAACCGCGTGCAGATCCAGATCGTCAGCGGCTACCTGAACTGCGACCTGTTCGTCGCGGGGGCGCAGACCAAGCTGGCGAGGATCCCGTACGACCCGGTGAAGCACCGCTGGCTGCGGCTGCGCGAGCAGCTGGGTACGCTGTACTGGGAGGTGTCGGCCGACGCGGAGGAGTGGCGTGTGGTGGCGAGCCGTGCCCCGCACCCCATCACCCTGACGGCTGTCTACGCGCTGTTCGGCGGGGGCACGCTCGTCGCCGTCGCCGCGCCGGGTACGGTGGTGTTCGACAACTTCAACGTGCAGGACACGGGGCGGGCACGGCGGCTCGACGAGCGGCGCCTCTCCGCGCGTGACATCCGCGTGGAGGCGGCGGAGCTCGCCGCCGCCCGCAACCACGAGGAGCACGCGAACAACAACGACGAGGTCAACTACCCCACCCAGCCCCTGGTGGGCAGCTACTCCAAGAGTTTCAAGCACGACGCGCTGGGCGACCCGGACCCCGCCTCGTACGGCACGCTGCTGCGCGCCCTGGAGAGCCGTGACCCGGCGGACTTCGAGGAGATCCAGCTGGCCTCGTCCACGGCCGTCAAGCTCACCAACCCGCAGGCGGGGCTGGCGTTCGACCTCGAGGGCCCCGACCCGCAGGCCCTCACCCTGCCGCCCGCCCCGCGCTTCGACAGCGAGGTGGCGGCGCACGAGGCCGGCGAGCTGTACTGGATGGCGCTGGCCCGCGACGTCCTCTTCTCCACCTACTCCACCGACACCACGGTGGCGGCGGCCATCACGTCGCTCAACAACGAGTTCCCCCAGTTCGGCGGGACCACGCCGGTGGCGGCGGGGAACGTGTTCCGCGGCGTCTACCCCGGCGAGCAGGTGGGGCCGTACGTCTCCCAGTTCCTGCTCAAGGGCAACACCGACCCGCGCAAGCCCGACGGGCTGGGCCGCGACGCCAACGAGGGCTTCATCTCCTACGGCGCGCGTGTCATCGACCAGCGGCTGATCCCCGCGGCGGCCGGCACCGACTACCTGATCGACTTCCCCTGGTGGCTCGACGTGCAGAACGGCGTGGACAAGCGGGGGCTCGACACCTTCGACACCGCGCGCCGCTTCATCCGCAACCTGCGCGATGGCGCCACCTTCGTGCACTTCGACCAGGTGGTCGACGCCTTCTACAACGCCGCGTGGATCCTGATGTCGGAGCCCACCGGCAACCAGCTGGGCCTGCAGGTGGGGGTCACCGGGCGGCCGCAGATCGACGCGGAGTTCCCCAAGGACCAGGGCAACCCGTACGACCCGCCGGGGAGCCCCGACGACTCCCGCACGCAGGGCGGCTTCGCCACCTTCGGCCCCGTCCACCTGCTGCAGGCGCTCAGCGAGGTGCTGGGCCGGGCGCTGCGGGCGGTGTGGTGGCAGAAGTGGGGGGTGCACCGCCGGCTGCGGCCCGAGGAGTACGGCGGCCGCGTGCACAACCACCTGACGGGGGCGCGCACGTACCCGCTGCACGCCAGCATCACCACCTCGCTCTCCAGCGGAGGGCTGGCGCCGTACTTCGGCGGGCCCACCGACCGCTTTCCCAACGTCTACCTGCTGCCGCAGGCGTACCCCGAGGGCGCGCCCACGCACCCGGCGTACGGCGCCGGCCACGCCACCGGCGCGGGGGCGTGCGCCACGATCCTCAAGGCGTTCTTCAACGAAGACGCGCCCATCGAGAACCCGCTGCAGGCCCGCGCCGACGGCCTGGCGCTGGTGGCCTACACCGGTGCCGACGCCACGCAGATGAAGGTGGGCGGCGAGCTGAACAAGCTGGCCGGCAACATCGCCATGTTCCGCAACGCGGCGGGCGTGCACTGGCGCAGCGAGTACACCGAGTGCCTGCCCTTCGGCGAGGCCATCGCCATCGGGCTGCTGCAGGAGATGTCGCTGGGCTTCAACGAGGACGACGGCTTCTTCGAGCTCACCAAGTTCGACGGCCAGAAGATCCGCATCTTCGACGGCAAGGTGGTGCCGGTGCTCGTCTGATCGACCGATCCATCACGGATGGAATGAACGTCAGCCGCCCCCGGGAACGCATCCTGGGGGCGGCTG
Organism: Longimicrobium sp.; assembly: GCA_036399995.1. Lineage (GTDB taxonomy): Bacteria > Gemmatimonadota > Gemmatimonadetes > Longimicrobiales > Longimicrobiaceae > Longimicrobium. The sequence goes on from DASWMA010000734.1 coordinate 2,143, forward strand.
GTCGTCGTTTTCGAAGGGCGCCGGATCGATGGTATCGCAGCCGCGTCACCCCAGGTGCTTCTGCTCGCCCACGGCGTAGGCCTCGCGCAGCCAGCCGCGCACCTCGTCGTCGATCTCGGACAGGTGGCGGAGGCGGAAGTGGTGCACGTGGTTGCGCGGCGACAGCGACTCGATGCGGGTGAAGCGCGGATGCTCCAGCCGCCGCGCCAGCACCACGTGCCCGTCCAGCCGATCCGCGCGGACGATGACGGCGGCGAAGATCATCCGCACCTGGAACCCGATCCGCGTCCTGGCCGGCGCGAGCACCACCGGCCCGCACGCCCGCACCGCCGCTTCGACGCGGCGATACAGCGCCTCCACCCGCTCGCCCTTGCCGCGCAGGTGCTCGTCCACCGAGGCGGTCACGCACGAGTGCGGCTGGCCGCGGTTGGCGAAGGGCCGTCCGCACGCGGGGCAGGTCCACAGCGGCCGGTCGGGCGGGATCGTCATCGTCGTCCAAGCGGTGGAAACAGCCTTTGGAATGATCGATTCGTCCGCGTGGCTTGAACAGAGTCGCGCGCAGGCCCATCATTTACGCCGCTGTCCCACCCTGCCGGTCCGCGCGCTCCCCGCCCCATCGTCGGAATGTCCACTCCTCGCCCCCCACGCCGCACCCTCGCGCAGCGCCAGACGCCGCGCGGTACGCCCGCGCGTGCTGCGGTGATGGCCGGGGCGCGCCGGGGGACAGGCGTGTTCGACCGCGGGCTGGCGTGGGCGCGGCGGCACCCGTGGCCGGTGGTGCT
>DASWMA010000735.1:0-4280 GCA_036399995.1 Longimicrobium sp.
TCACTGTTTTTGCCGTTCTCCCCTCCCCCCGCGGAGCGGGGGGAGGGGCCGGGGGAGGGGGAGGGGGGCCGCCGCGGCATGCACAAGCGCCCGTCGAAGCTCACCAGCAACAGCAGCAGCAGCAGCAACAGCACCTGCAGCCGATGTAGGGCATCGCCCTACGCCGGAATCGGCCACCTCCGACGTGTGTCGGCGTGGCGCCCCGACATCCGGGAATGGTCGCCACGGGCATCTTGGAAGCCGAAGGTGGAGACGCGTGCGCCTCCACGGCAGGCACCGAGACCCGGAGCGAAGGGACCATGCTCACCGTTGCAGACCCCTGGGCGATCACCGACACCGGCTACCCCACCGCGGGCACCCCAGCCGAAAAGCTGGAGTTCCTGCTGGGCTACGCCGTGCTGGCGCCCAGCAGCCACAACACCCAGCCGTGGCGCTTCCACGTGGTGGGCGACACGGTGGAGCTCCACGCCGACCGCACCCGGGCGCTGCGCGTGGTGGACCCGCGCGACCGCGAGCTGCTGATCAGCTGCGGCGCGTCCCTCTTCTTCCTGCGCACGGCGCTGCGCCGCTTCGGCCACGCTGGCCGGGTCACGCCCTTCCCCGACCGCACCGACCCCGACCTGCTGGCCGTGGTGGAGCTGGGCGACCCCTGCGAGCCCACCCCGCAGGAGCTGCGGCTCTTCGACGCCATCACCACCCGCCGCACCCACCGCGGCGAGTTCGCCCACACCCCCGTGGATGTCGCCCTGGTCGACGCGCTGGTCTCCGCCGCCGCCGAAGAGGGCGCCTGGCTTGCCCCGGTGGACGACCGCTCGCGCCGCGCCGCGGTGGCCGACCTGGCGCGGCAGGGCGACCAGGTGCAGTTCGCCGACCCCGAGTTCCGCGGCGAGCTGGCGCGCTGGATCCGCCCCAACACCACGCACGAGCACGACGGGATGCCCGGCTACGCCTTCGGCATCCCCGACGTGGTGTCGCCGTTCGCGCCGGCGATGGTGGGCGCGCTGAACCTGGGCACCATCTGGGGCGGGCGCAGCCGGCAGGCGGTGGAGAACGCGCCGGTGCTGGCGGTGCTGGGCACCCGGCGCAACGGGCCGCAGGCGTGGGTGGCGGCCGGGCAGGCGCTGGCGCGCGTGCTGCTGCAAGCCGCGGCCGAGGGGGTGTCGGCCTCGTTCCTCAACCAGCCGTGCGAGGTGCCGCTGCTGCGGCTGCGCCTGCGCGACCTGCTGGGCAGCGACGGGTGGCCGCAGCTGGTGCTGCGCCTGGGCTATCCGCACGCCGCTCCGCGCCCCACGCCGCGCCGCCCCGTGCACGAAGTGCTGGCATCCTGACCGGTTCGCCATTCCTCACGCAACGGCAGGGAAGAGGCGACAGGGAACAGGGAACGGCAGGCGAAGCCGGATCCTCGGCCACGGACGCATCCAAACGAACGAGGGGCGGCTCCATACCGAGCCACCCCTCGTCCACGTCCTGTTCGCGTCCGTCCACCCCGCGAGCTACGGCCGCGGCCTCACCGCAGCAGCATCGCCACGATCCAGGCCACCCCGCCGCCGCCCAGCGTCACGCGCACGTTGTCGTCGATCGGCAGGTCCAGGAACTCCAGGGTCGCCGCGGCGGTGCCGCCCGCCACCGCCGCGAGCGCGGGGAGCTCGGGGCTCAGCGCGCTGATCGTGAGCCCCACAGCCAGGTTCACCGCCAGCCCGGCCGCGAACCCCTCCCAGCTCTTCCCCCACGCGGTGCGGTGCCGCCCGAAGCGCTTCCCCACCAGCGCCGCCGCCGCGTCGCCGAAGCCGTTGAACAGCATCGCCATCACCGCGACGGGCTTGGGGAAGAGGAGCACCGCGGCTGCGTACGCCACGGCCATGTAGGTGGCGCCCGCGAAGCGGCGGCGCTCGTGGTGGCGCAGCATGCGGCGGGTGTAGCGCAGGAACCAGTAGCGCGGCGCGCGGAAGCGCAGCCGCGTCCAGTCCACCCCCACGGCCACGGCGGCCATCGGCAGCAGCACGGCCAGCGCCAGCCAGCGCGGCGCCATCCACACCAGCAGCGGCAGCACCGCCGACGAGACGTGGAACGCCTTCCGCGCCAGCTCCCGCCGGATCCGCGGCGCCGCCGGCGCGGCCTGCACCGTCATCACCCCATCCACCTTCACGCTCCCGCTCACGTCGCTCCTTGCTCCAGTATCGGCCTGCCATTCACGACCCCGGCTCCGCGCCGCATCGCCGTCGCCACATCACCGTCCGTAGTCCGCGAAGGCGGACTTCGTGTAGTCGTTGCAGCGATTTCAATCGCCCCCCTCGACTCCTCTTCGATGCGGAGCGGTGAAAGCAACACCCATTCCGGCGTCAGCCCCCCGCCGCCTTCGTCTTCCCCGCCCCGCCGAAGAACCCGGTGAGCAGCTCGTTCACCCGCTCCGGCGCGTCGGCCGGCACCCAGTGGCTGGCGTCGGGGATGCGCTCGATGCGCAGGTCGGGGACGTAGCGCTCCAGCCCATCCAGGTTGTGCGTATTGAGCGCGCTGTCCTGCTCGCCCCAGATCACCAGCGTGGGCCGCCGCACCACGCCGTCGCCGTCGCCGCCCGCGCCGTCGCCCTCGTGCCGGCCCCGGGCCGTGCGCCGGCCGAAGGCGCGGTAGTAGTTGATCATGGCGGTCAGCGCGCCCGGTTGCGAGACCGCTTCCTTGTACAGCCGGATGTCGTCGTCGGTGTAGGCGCCCGGCCGCCGCGGGCTGTTGCGCAGGATGCGCTCGAGCATGGCGTGGCCGTTCGCGCGGAACACCGCCTCGGGAAGGAGCGGAAGCTGGAAGAAGCCCGCGTACCACGAGCGCAGGAACTGGCGCGGGTGCATCAGCTCGCGCGCGAACACCGCCGGGTGCGGCGCGTTGATGACGGCCAGCCGCTCCACCACCTCGGGGCGGCGGATCCCGAGCCGCCACGCGATCACGCCGCCCCAGTCGTGCCCCGCCACGTGCGCCCGCCCGGCGCCCAGGTGCCGGATCAGCGCCACCACGTCTTCCAGCACCACGCTCACGCGGTAGCTGCCCACCCCCTTCGGCTTTTCGGAAAGGTTGTAGCCGCGCAGGTCCGGGGCGGCCACGCGAAAGCCCGCCGCGGCCAGCGCGGGGATCTGGTGCCGCCACTCGTACCAGAACTCGGGAAAGCCGTGCAGCAGCACCACCAGCGGGCCCGTCCCCGCCTCCACCCAGTGCAGCCTCACACCGTTCACCCGGCCGAACCGGTGCGACCATTCCTCCGCCATCGTCCCCCCCGCCGTTCACGCCCCCATCGTGTGACGGGAGACGCGGGGCAAGTGCGGGGCCGCGCGGCCGCTTGCGTGCCCCGGCGCCGCGGGACAGATTGGGCGCCGCCGACGGACAGCTTTTCTCCAGTGGATTGCGGGGCGCATGGCGGCGGTGCCGGTGCTGGTGTTCTCGGACTTCACCTGCCCGTTCTGCCACGTGACCGAGGCGGCCCTGCGGCGCCTGGAAGACGAGGGGCTGGCCGCGCCGCGCTACGCCGCCTACGAGCTGTACCCCGCGCCCGCGCCGCTCCCCGCCGCCGTGTCGCCCGCCGACCTAGAGGCCGCGCGGCCGCTGGCGGAGGCCGCCGGAGCGCCGCTGCAGCCCCCCGCGCGGGTGCCGCGCACGCGCAAGGCGCACGAGGCCGCGAAGCTGGCCGAGTCGAAGGGTGCCGGCCGGGCGCTGCGCGAGGCGATCTTCGCCGCGTCCTGGCGAGACGGCCGCGACGTGGGCCGCGTGGACGTGCTGGTGGAGCTGGCCGGCGCCGCGGGGCTCGACGTCACCGAGACCCACGTGGTGCTGGACGTGGACACCTTCAGCGCCGCCGTGGCCGCCGACCAGGCGCTGGCGCGGCGGCTGGGGATCTCCGCGGTCCCCGCGCTGATCGTGGGCGGCGGCAGCGACGCCGAGCTGCTGCTGGGCGCGCAGCCGCTCGAGGCGCTGCGCACCATCCTGCGCGAGAAGACGACGTGACCGGCCGGGGCGCGCGACGCCGCCCCGCCAGCCAGACTCTGGAGGATAACGAGCGATGTCAGACTACGAGCGCAGCACGGTGCTCCCCGTGCGCGAGGTGTTCGCGAAGGCGAACGAGATCTTCACCGAGCGCGCCGAGCTGGCGCGGGTGGAAGAGTCCGGCCACCACGTCACCTACAGCGGGGCGGAGGGGACCGTGACGCTGGAGGCGCACCGCCACGGGCTGTCCACGCTGGTGGTGGCCCGCACCGACCGCCTGCGCACCAACAAGATCGACGTGGTGGTGCGCTACCTCT
>DASWMA010000736.1:0-2316 GCA_036399995.1 Longimicrobium sp.
CCGGTCACCAGCCCCTGCTCGGCCTCGGCGCCGGCGCCGCCGGCAACCGCGGCCAGGCCGGCCACGGTGGGGTGCTCGAACACCTGCCGCGGCGTCACGCGGACGCCCTCCTTCGCCGCACGCGCGATCACCTGCAGCGAAAGGATCGAATCGCCGCCCAGCGCGAAGAAGTCGTCGTGCACGCCCACGCGCTCCACGCGCAGCACCTCGCTCCACACGCGCGCCAGCGTCTCTTCCACCGGCGTGCGCGGCGCCACGTACTCGTCGCCGGCGGCCGCGGCGGCGTCGGGCTCGGGGAGGGCGCGGCGGTCCACCTTGCCGTTGCGGGTGAGCGGGAGCGCGTCCAGGAACGCCCACGCCGCGGGCACCATGTAGTCCGGGAGACGGTCGAGGAGATGCGTCCGCAGCGCGGCCGCGTCCACCCCATCGCCCACCACCCACGCCACCAGCCGCCGCGCCTCGCCCTCGCCGCGCGCGAGGACGACGGCCTCGCGGACGTTCGGATGGGAGAGGAGTGCGGACTCGATCTCGCCCGGCTCGATGCGGAAGCCGCGCACCTTCACCTGCTCGTCGGCGCGGCCCTGGAACTCGAGGGACCCATCCGCCAGCCGCCGCGCCAGGTCGCCGGAGCGGTAGAGGCGCGCCTGCGGATCCGCCGAGAAGGGATCGGGAATGAAGCGCTGCGCCGTCAGCTCCGGCCGCCCGAGATAGCCGCGCGCCACGCCAGCGCCGCCGACGTACATCTCCCCGACCACGCCCGTGGGAACCAGCCGCCCGTCGCGGTCCAGCAGGTGAACGGCAAGGTCGGGGATGGGGATGCCGATCGGCGACGCCGAGCCATCCACCGTATCCGCCACCCGGATCACGCGATAGGTGACGTGGACGGTGGTCTCCGTGATGCCGTACATGTTGACGAGGCGGGGCCGATCATCCCCCCGCCGCTCCACCCACCCGCGCAGCGTGGCCGGCTCCAGCGCCTCGCCGCCGAACACGACGTAGCGCAGCGCCAGCTCCCGCATCTCCCCGCGCCCCGCCGCCTCCTCGTCCACGCGCATGAGCTGGCGGAACGCGGACGGCGTCTGGTTCAGCACCGTGACGCCTTCGGCCGAGAGCAGCGCGTAGAAGTCATCCGGCGAGCGAGAGACGTCGAACGGCACGACGACCAGCCGGCCGCCATACAGCAGCGCGCCCCAGATCTCCCAGACGGAGAAGTCGAACGCGTACGAGTGGAACAGCGTCCACACGTCCTCCGCGCCGAACCCGAACCACGCGTCCGTCGCGGAGAACAGGCGTGCGACGTTCGCATGCGTGACCTGCACCCCCTTCGGCCGTCCCGTCGAGCCCGACGTGTAGATGACGTACGCCAGCGACTCGGGCGAGATGTCGATCGCGGGCGCGTCGGACGGCTCGGCCACGATCGCGTCGGCGTCGCACTGCAGGCAGAGGGTGGTGGTGCCGGCCGGGACACGCCCGCGCAGCGCCGCCGTGGTGACCACGATGGACACGCCGGAATCCTCCAGCATGTACGCCAGGCGGTCTTCCGGATACGCCGGATCGAGCGGGAGATACGCCGCCCCCGCCTTGAGGATCGCCAGGATGCCGACGACGGTCTCCGCCGAGCGGTCGACGAAGAGCCCCACGAGCGAGTCCGCCCGCGCGCCTAGCTTCACCAGCCGGTGCGCGAGACGGTTGGCGCGCGCATCCAGCTCCGCGTAGGTGACGGACTCGCCGCCGAAGGTCAGCGCGAAGGCGCCCGGCGTGCGCGCGGCCTGCTGCGCGAACAGCGCCGGGAGCGAGCGGGCGACGGGGAACGACGCCGTCGCCGAGCCGGCAGCGATCAGCGCCGCGCGCTCGCCGGCATCCACCGGCGTCAGCGCGCCGGTGACGGCGGCGCCCGCGATGATCTGCTCCAGCACGGCGAGGTAGCCGGCGAGGAGCGCGGGGACGCGCTCGGGGTCCAGCCGCTCGGCGTCGTAGGTGGCGGTGGCGCGCATCCCGCCCTCGGCCGGCGCCATCACCAGCGAAAGTGGGTAGTTGGTGCGCTCGGCGGCGCGCGAGCTGGTCACCGTAAAGGGCGGCTCCTCGTCTCCGCCGCCCCCGCCGCCGAACGGGAAGTTCTCGTAGACGAAGAGGGTCTCGAAGAGCGGTGCGTCGCCGGCCAAGCCGCTCCAGGCGCGCACGCGGGCGAGCGGCGTCAGCTCGTGGTCGCGCGCTTCGGCCTGCTCGTTCTGCAGCGCGCGCAGCCAGTCGGCCACCGGCACCGCCGCGGGGATGCGGACCAGCACGGGGACGGTGTTGATGAACAGCCCCACCATC